>CAZXJW010000055.1:0-14172 GCA_964641005.1 uncultured Rhodocyclaceae bacterium | reverse complement strand
CACGGCAACGGCACCGGCGGACACGGGAAACCGGCGGAGTTTACCGGCCGGGCGCCCGGCGCCCAACCCGCCCGGCGTCACGGCCGAACGATGGTCTTCAGGCGCGAGGCCTCGCCCGCCATGAGACGGGCATAGGCGGCCGGCAGCTCCGGCAGGGAAATCGGGCCCTCCACCAGCGTGGCCAGCAGCGGTGCGAGCCCGGGCAGCAGCGCCACGGCCTCGGGCAACTCGTCCCCGAAGGCGCTGCAGCCCGACACCACCAACTCGCGCTCCACCACCAGGTTCGCGTCGAAGCTCAGCGGCTCGTGGAAGATGCCCACTAGCACGGCGCGCCCGCCGGTGGCAATGCCGCCCAGCACCGTGCCAGCCACCGCCGTGCTGCCCGTGGCCTCGATGGCCAGCGCCACGCCGTCCCAGGCCGCCGAATCCAGCGGCACGGGCGTGGCCCCGGACACCCCGGCCACCAGTGCCGCGCGTGCCCCGTTGCGCTCCACCAGCCGGACGGGATGGCCGGCGCGGCCGAGCAGCAGCGCCGCCAGCCCGCCGATCGGGCCCGCGCCGGCCACCAGCACCGGCGCGCCCGGCTCGGGTGCCAGCCGCTTCACGGCGTGCAGGGCCACGGCCAGCGGTTCGGCCAGCGCCGCCACCTCGGCCGGCACCGCTCGATCCACGGGAAGCAGCAGGCGCCTCGGCAGCACCACCTCGGGCGCGAATCCGCCGTCGCAGGCCTCGCCCACGTAGCCCAGGCTGCGGCACAGGTTGGGACGGCCGCCCGTGCAGCGGTCGCAGTGTCCGCAGGAGAAGCGCGAGTCCGCCACCACCCGGTCGCCGGGGCGCAGGTCGGTGACGCCCGCACCGGTCTCGAGCACCTCGGCGGCGAACTCGTGCCCCGGGGTGGACGGCGCGCGCGTGATCCACTGCCCGGTGCGGAAGTTGTGCAGGTCCGAGCCGCAGATGCCCGCGGCCAGCACCTTCAGGCGCACCTCGTCGTCGCGCGCGATCACCGGTGCGGGCACGTCCTCCAGCCGCAGGTCGCCCTTGCCATACAGCCTCGCCGCCCGCATCCCGTCCCCCGCTTGCAAAGCGCCGCTCCGGGGCGCACATGGGGGCTAAGGTAACATCCGCACCGCTTTCAACCTTCGCCCGAGACCGTCATGGCCGAACCTCGCATGCCCGAACCCACCATGGACCCCGCGGAGCTGTATCGCGAGGAGATCATCACCGACCGCCGCGTGGGCACCATCCGCGTGCTCACGCCCGTGAAGCCCGACGGCAGCACCGACACGGCGCGCGAGGTGGTCTACGTGGGCGAGGCCCAGATGTACACCAACATGGGCACGCTGCCGCTGTCCTTCGAGATCGACGCACGCGATCTCACCGAGGCGGTGGCCAACTACGCCCCCGCCGCGAAGGAGGCGGTGGAGCGCATGGTCCACGAACTGGAGGAGTACCGGCGCCAGGCCGCCTCCTCCATCGTCATCCCGCGCGGCGGCGCCGGCGGTGTGGGCGGCCCGGGAGGCCTCGGCGGCCTCGGGCCGGGCGGCATGCCCGGCGGCGGCAAGATCCAGATGCCCTGAGCGCCCGACCGGCCACTCGGCCGGTCACGGAACTTGCTCGCCATGGTTCCCGCCCCGATCCGGGGCGGCGGAACGTCACCGCGCAAGCGTCGCCAGTCGGCGACGCACGCGGCGGGCAGTGAGTCTCTACTCTCCTCCGACGCGCCGCACGCGGATCGCGGGCACGGGAACCCTTCCCCGCCCAGGTTCCCTCCCGCTGGAGGAGGAATCCCATGTCGGACACCGTCCTGGTCGCCGTGATCGGCGCATTTGCGACAGTCATGACGGCGCTGTTCCAGATCTTCGTGAGCTCCAAGCAGGCGGCCTCGGCGGTCAAGCCGATGCGCAACCGCATCAAGAGCCTGGCCTGGACCGTGGTGCTGCTGGTGGCCGCCGCGGGCGGCGGCTTCGCCTATTCCGAATACCTGGTGCTCACCCGCGACGCGGACCTCGCCGCCCTGCACGCCCGCATCACGGCCGTGACGGCACCAGGCCCGGGCACGGCCGCGCCGGTTTCCGCCGTCGCAGCGCCGATCTCAGGGGCAGCCCCCATGCCCGGCGCCGCCGAGGCGGCCCCGCGCGAGACGACCACCCAGGCGGCGGTCCCCACGGCCTGTGCCGCGGGCGAGTCCGGTTGCTCGCAGGCAGCCATCGCGCCGGTGTCGCCCTGCTCGCCGCTGCCCGCCGGAGCCCCGGCCGCAGAAGCCCCGGCGATGCCGGACACGAACCAGGCACTGCCCGCCGCGAAACCGGCGGGCTGACTCACGTCGCCTTCGACGCGAGCCAGGCGCGCCAGCCGCCCAGCGCGGTGATGTCGCGCGCGCCTTCGGCGGCGGCGGCCTCGCACACGAAGCCCTGCACGCGGCCACCGTCCTCCAGCAGCACGGTGCCGATGCCCAGCGGCGCGGGAATGCCCGCCACGAAGGAGCCGAACTGCTCCGCGGGCAGTTCCCACACCTCCATCTCCACCGTACCGCCGCCCTCGGCCACGCGAACCATGCCGGGCCGCTCGGGCGGGCCGCCGGGCAGCGCGTAGAAGCGATAGCACGGCGCGCTGCGCACCGCGGACACGAGGCGGGCACCGCGGCTGGTGAGCTGGCCGTTGAGCGGCAGGCCCGACAGGTGCGCACCGCACACCGCCACGCGCACCTGCCCCGTGCCCACGTGCGCCGGCAGATCCTCCTCCGCCAGCGGCAGCGGCGTGCCCACCGCGCCCGCCGTGCCCACTGCGCCACGCTGCAGCCGGTCGGCCAGGTGCAGCAGCGGGATGTCGCGATGGGCGGGCGCGAACAGCGTCACGCCGAAGGGCAGCCCGCCCCGCCCGAAGCCCGCCGGCACCGAGGTGGCGGAGAGGTCCAGCAGGTTCATGAAGTTGGTGTAGTAGCCGAGGTTGGAGTTGAGGCGGATCGGATCGGCCTCCACGTCGGCGATGGTGTAGCAGGTGCCCGCGGTGGGCGTGACGGCACAGTCCACCCGCGACCACAGCGCGCCGGCCACGCGGGCGAGATCGTGCAGCCGGTACTGGGCACGATAGGCATCGGCCGCGAGCCAGCCCCTGGCGCGCTCCACGATGCCGCGCGTGACCGGGTGCAGCGCCCCTGGCTTCGCGTCGAAGAACTCGCGGATCGCCGCGTAGCGCTCCGCCACCCACGGCCCCTCGTAGAGCAGCCGCGCGGTTTCCAGGAAGGGCTGCAGGTCGAACTCCACCGCCTCGCCGCCGAGCCGTCGCAGGCGGTCCACGGCCTCGTCGAACAGTCGCGCCGCCGCCTCGTCGCCGAAGAACTCCAGGTCCGCGGGGCGGGGCACGCCGAAGCGGAAAGGCACGCCCGCGCCGAAGTCGAAGCCCGAGGGCCGCCCTTCGCGCGAGTAGCCGTCCTCGGCATCGAACCCCGCGGCCACCGCCAGCACGCGCTGCGCGTCGCCGGCGCACAGGGAGAAGATGGAGATGGTGTCCAGCGAGCGGCAGGCGGGTACCACGCCGCGTGCCGACAGCAGCCCCAGGGTGGGCTTGTGGCCCACGAGGTTGTTGAAGGCTGCCGGCACGCGGCCAGAACCGGCCGTGTCGGTGCCCAGGCTGAAGCTCGCCAGCCCCAGCGCCACGGCCAGGGCCGAGCCGGAACTGGACCCGCCGGAGACGTACGCGGGATCGAAGCTGTTGCGCCCCGGGCCGTGGGGCGAGCGCGCCCCCACCAGCCCGGTGGCGAACTGGTCGAGGTTGGCCTTGCCCAGGGCGATGGCGCCGGCATCCAGCAGGCGCTGGACCACCGTCGCGCTGCGCGAGGGCACGTAGGCGAAGTCCGGGCACGCGGCCGTGGTGGGCACGCCGGCCAGGTCGATGTTGTCCTTGATGGCGAAGGGAATCCCGAACAGCGGCAGGCGCGTGCGATCGGCGGCCTCGAGTTCGCGCGCCCGGGCCAGCAACGCCTCGCGTGGCAGGCGCGCGATCCAGGTGTTGTGGGCGTCGGGCGCCTCGAGGCGCGGCAGCAGGGAATCCACCAGCGCCACGGGCGAGAGGCCCTCGGCGTAGCGGTGGCGCAGCGTGGCGATGGACAGGTCGATGGCGGTCACGGCTCGGATCCGGCGGGCTGGCAAAGCCCGCGAGTCTGAGCGAGCCGCCCCGGCCGGGCAACGCCCGCACCGCAGCGGTGCATCCCCGCGGGCCCGCCGGCTGGCGCAAAATGCCGGCTTCCCCGGGCCGCGCCCGGGCTCGCTTCCGGGACACCGCCATGGGCAGCAACGATCTCCCCTCCTCCGAACGCCGCGTCGTGAAGGCCGTCTGCCCGCACGACTGCCCGGACACCTGCAGCATGGACATCACCGTGGAGAATGGCACCGCCACCGAGGTGCGCGGCGGCGCCATGCCCTTCACAGAGGGCACGCTGTGCACCAAGGTGGCGAAGTACCTGGAGCGCACCTACGCGCCCGACCGGGTGCTGCATCCGCTGGCGCGCGTGGGTCCCAAGGGACCGGGTGCACGGTGGCGCCGCATCTCCTGGGACGAGGCGCTGGACACCATCGCCGCGGAGTTCAAGGCCATCGCCGCCGAGGACCCCCAGGGCATCCTGCCCTACAGCTACGCGGGCACCATGGGCCTGCTCAACTACGCGGGCATGGACCGGCGCTTCTTCCACCACCTCGGCGCCTCGAAGCTCGACCGCACCATCTGTTCCTCGGCGGGTGCCGCCGGCATCGCGCTGACCCTGGGCGCGGGGGTGGGATTCGATCCCGAGCAGGTGGTGGACGCGAAGCTCATCATCATCTGGGGCTCGAACCCCATCGTGTCGAACCTGCACTTCTGGTCGCGCTGCCAGGAGGCCAAGCGGCGCGGCGCGAAGCTGGTGATCATCGACCCGTGGCGCAACCAGACCGCGCGCAAGTGCCACCAGTGGATCGGCATCATGCCCGGCACCGACGCGGCGTTCGCGCTGGCGATGATGCACGTGATCGTGGCCGAGGGCCTGCACGACCAGGACTACCTCGACCGGCACACCCTGGGCTGGGACGCCTTCCGCGAGCGCGTCGCGCAGTGGACCCCGGCGCGGGCCGCCGCGATCTGCGGCGTGGACGAGGCGGTGATCGTGCAGCTCGCTCGCGAGTACGCCACCACCCGCCCGGCGGCCATCCGCATCAACTACGGGCTGCAGCGCCACTACGGCGGCGGCATGGCCGTGCGCACCCTCGCGGTGCTGCCGGCGGTGACCGGCGCGTGGCGCGATCCGGCCGGCGGCCTGCTGCTGTCCACCTCGGGCTTCTATGGCGCCAACAGGGCGGCGCTGGAGCGCGCCGACCTGCTCAAGGGCAATCCGCGCACCATCAACATGTGCGCCATCGGCGACGCGCTGCTGGGCGCCGACCCGCCCGTGAAGGCGCTGTACGTGTACAACTCCAACCCCGTGGCCATCGCGCCGGATTCCTCGAAGGTGGTGCAGGGCTTCTCGCGCACCGACCTGTTCACGGTGGTGCACGACGTGTTCCTCACCGACACGGCCGACTACGCCGACATCGTGCTGCCGGCCACCACCCAGCTCGAGCACTTCGACGTGCACACCAGCTACGGCCACCTGTACGTGCAGGCCAACAACCCGGCCATCGCACCCGTGGGCGAATCCAAGCCCAACACCGAGGTGTTCCGGCTGCTCGCCGGGCGCATGGGCTTCACCGAGCCGGCACTGTTCGAGGACGACGAGACCATGGCCCGCCAGGCGCTCGCCACCGACAACCCGCGCATGAAGGGCATCGACTGGGAGGGCCTCAAGCGCGACGGCTGGAAGCGCCTGGCCGTTCCCGAGACCTGGGCGCCCTTCGCCGAGGGCGGCTTCCCCACGCCCTCGGGCAAGTGCGAGATCTGGAGCGAGCGCGCCGTGGCGCTGGGCATGGACGCCCTGCCCGACTACACCCCGCCCATCGAGAACCCCCAGTCCAACCCGGTGCTGGCGGCGCGCTACCCGCTCGCCTTCCTGTCGCCGCCCTCGCGCAACTTCCTGAACTCAACCTTCGCCAACCTGGCCTTCGCCCGCGCCGGCGAGGACGAGCCGCGGCTGGAGATGCATCCGGAGGATGCGGCGCCGCGCGGCATCGCCGATGGAGCCACGGTGCGCGTGTTCAACGACCGCGGCAGCTTCGCGCTGCGCGCCAAGGTGGGCGATTCGGTGCGCCGCGGCGTGGTGGTGGCGCCGTCGATCTGGTGGCGCAAGCTCGCGCCCGATGGCCGGAACGCCAACGAGGTGACCTCCCAGGCGCTCACCGACATCGGGGCCGCGGCGACGCTGTACGACTGCCTGGTGGAAGTGGCACCCGCCTGACCGGAGCGAACGAGAAACCATGCACGACCTCCTGATCCGCGGCGGCACCGTCCTCGACGGCACCGGCGCACCCGCCCGCGAGGCCGACGTGGCCGTCAGCGGCGCCACCATCACCGCCGTGGGCCGCGACCTGGGCGCCGCGCGCCGCGAGATCGACGCCCGCGGCCTGCTGGTGACGCCCGGCTTCGTGGACATCCACACCCACTACGACGGCCAGGCCACCTGGGACCCCTTCCTCACGCCCTCCTCCTATCACGGCGTGACCACGGTGGTGTTCGGCAACTGCGGCGTGGGCTTCGCGCCGGTGCGCAGGCCCGACGTGCCCTTTCTCATCAACCTCATGGAGGGTGTCGAGGACATCCCCGGCACCGTGCTCTCCGAGGGCGTGGCCTTCGACTGGGAGTCCTTCCCCGAGTACCTCGACCGGCTCGACGCCGCGCCCAAGGTGATGGACATCGGCGCCCAGGTGCCGCACGCGGCGCTGCGCTTCTACGTGATGGGCGAGCGCGGCGCGGATCACGCGGCCGTGCCCACCGAGGCCGAGGTGGCGCGGATGGGCACGCTGCTGGAGGAATCGCTGCGCGCCGGCGCGCTGGGCTTCACCACCTCGCGCACCATCAAGCACCGCGCCCGCGACGGCCGCGCCACCCCCAGCCTGTCGGCCCGCGAGCCCGAGCTGTTCGGCCTGGCCCGGGCCATGCGCCGCGCCGGCCGCGGCGTGATCGAGGTGAACTCGGACTTCGGCGAGGGCGAGTTCGACATCCTGCGCGCCGCGGCGGAAGTGGCGGGCCGGCCGCTGTCGGTGCTGCTGCTGCAGGTGAACAACGCGCCCGAGCTGTGGCGCGACACGCGCGATCGCATCCACGCCGCGCGGGCCGCGGGCCTGGAGGTCACCGGCCAGGTGGGCAGCCGCCCCATCGGCGTGATGATGGGCCTCGAGACCACCATCCACCCCTTCTCCACCCACCCGGCGTGGACGGCCATGGATTCGCTCACGCCCGCCGCGCGCTTCGAGCGCCTTATGCGCGAGCCCGGACTGCGCCGCCGCCTGGTGGAGGAACGTCCCGGTGACGCCCACGACAAGCTCATGGAAGAGGCACTCTCGCGCACCTACGAGGTGACGCCCGGCTACGACTACGAGCCCCATCCGTCCACCAGCCTGGCCGCGCGTGGCTTGGCGGCGGGCACGAGCGGCTGGGCGGTGGCCCTCGAGGCCATGCTGAAGGATGGTGGCAAGCGCCTGCTGTCCTTCAACTTCGAGAACTACTTCGGCGGCAGCCTGGACGTGGTTCGCGAGCTGATCGCCGACAACGCCACGGTGATGGGCCTGGCCGACGGCGGCGCACACGTGTGCACCATCTGCGACGCGGGCGCGCACACCTTCCTGCTCACCCACTGGGGCCGCGACCGCACCCGCGGCCCGGGCCTGCCGCTGGAATACCTGGTGAAGAAGCAGACCCGCGACACGGCGCGCGCCTACGGACTGATGGACCGCGGCACGCTCGAGCCGGGCATGCGCGCCGATCTCAACGTCATCGACTACGGACGCCTCGGCGTGCATCGCCACGAGGTGGTGTACGACCTGCCCGCCGGCGGCAAGCGGCTGATGCAGCGCGCCCGGGGCTACCGCCACACCTTCGTGGCGGGCGTGGAGACGCTGTGCGATGACCAGCACACGGGGGCGCTGCCCGGCAAGCTGCTGCGCTGAGCACGCCGGCCACGAGCGTTCACCACTCCCGCCACCCCCGCATGAGCGGGAAGTACAACCCGCAGCGCACCTCGCGCTCGCCCATGGTCCGCAGCAGCCGCGCGTAGCGGTCGAGCTGCGGACGGTAGCGCTCGCGCTCCTGGTCGAGGAAGCCCTCCGGGTCGCCGCCCTCGCGCAGGCCGGTCTTGTAGTCCACGATCCAGCGCACGCCGCGCGCGTCCACGAAGCTGCGGTCCAGCGCCACGTCCACCAGCGCGCCATCGAGCACGCCGGTGAGGCGCCATTCGCAGCGTGCCTCGGCGTGCGGCGCGAGGATCCAGCGGGCGCGTTCGTCTTCCAGCGCCGCCACCAGCGCCCGGCGCACGCGCGCACCGGCGGCGGGGCGTTCCTCCGCGGGCACGCCCAGCGACTGCAGGCGGCGTTCGAAGTACATCGCCATGTCCTCCACCCGCGCCGGGCTCCAGCCCGCCAGGCCGTCCTCGGCGATGCGCTGCAGGGCGGCGTGCACCACGCTGCCCACGTGGCGCGCCGTCTCGGAGGCCCAGGAGAATTCCACCTCGGGCGCCTGCGCGGCTTCGGCGGGCTCGCCCATGGGAGCGCCCGCGCGCGCGGGGAGTTCGGGCGCCGTCCAGGGCAGCACGAGGCGGCGGATCGGCGCCGGCCCGGCGGGCGTCCCGGCGGAATCGCCCGGCGAGTCCCGGCCTTGCAGCGCCGCGGTGAAGGCCTCGCCCACGGCGGGCCACAGCGTCGCGAGCAGCGAGCCGCCGCGCGGTTGCAGTTCGCCGCCATCGCCCTGCCGTGCGTGGCCGAGCAGGTGCAGGCGCCGGCGCGCCCGCGTGGCTGCCACGTACAGCAGTCGTCCTGCCTCGTGCGCGGCGCGACGCCGCTCGAAGCCCGCCAGCCAGCGGCCCACCGGCTCCTCCTCGCCCTCGCTGCTGGCCAGGGGGGCGAGCAGCAGGTCCTCGCCGCCGCCCGGGCGCGGCCGCAGGTGCCAGCGCAGCAGTGGCGTGGCGTCGTTGCGCGTGCCCGAGCCGAGGCCGGGCAGGATCACCGTGTCGAACTCCAGGCCCTTGGCCTTGTGCATGGTCATCACCTGCAGGCGTCCGTCGGCACGCGGGTCGGGTGGTGCGAACAGCGCCGCCACGCGTTCGGCCAGCGCCGCGAAGTCCGCCACGTCGCCGGCCTCCTCCAGCGCGGCGAGCAGTTCCAGGTAGCTGCGCGCGTCCTCCAGGTCTGCATCCATGGCTGCGGCAGCCGGACCGCCGAGGGCCAGCCACGCGCCCTCCACCCGCGCGTGCAGCGGCGCGCGCCCGCGCGACTCCATGGCCGGACGCAGGGCCTCGTGCACGTGCGCGAGCCGCGCCGCGCCATCGGCGCCGAGTCGCGCGGCCAGCGCCGGGTCGACGATGGCCGACCAGATCACGGGCGCGGCGCCGGCCACCGCCTCCAGGTCGGCGAGCAGCATCCCGCACCAGGGCGCGCGCAGCACCGCGAGCCAGGCGAGCCGGTCCGCCGGGTGGGCGATGGCGCGGGTGAGGGCGTGCAGGTCCTGCACCACGGGCCGGGTGGCGAGCGGGTCGATGTCCACGGCCTGGAACGGGAGCGCCGCGGCGCGCAGCCTCGGCACGATGGCGGCGAGGTGGCCGCGACCCCGCACCAGGATGGCCACCGTGGCGTCGGGCCCTTCCGCGAGTCCCCGCCTCGCCAGTTCCACCACCTGCCGGGCCTCCTGCCCGGGATCGGGCTCCTGGCTCGCGTGCAGCGTCACGGCCTCGCCGGGCAGTTCGGGCAGCACGGCGGTGGACGGCGCGAAGGGCACGGCGGCGGCGGTCATGTCCTCCTCGGCCGGCAGCACCTGAGCGAAGGTGGCGTTGACCCACGCCACGATGCCGCGCTGCGAGCGGAAATTGGCCTCCAGGCGCAGCTGCTCGGGCCGCACGGTGCCGATGCCGTGCACGCGCGCGCGCAGGTACAGCGCCACGTCAGCCTCGCGGAACCGGTAGATGGACTGCATCGGGTCGCCCACCAGGAACAGCGTGCGGCCGTCACCGTCCTGCCACCCGGCGGTGAGGTGCTCGAGCAGCGCCACCTGGGCCACCGAGGTGTCCTGGAACTCGTCCACCAGCAGGTGGCGCAGGCGCTGGTCCAGGGCCAGCGCCAGGTCGGTGGGCTCGTCGATCCCGCCCAGGGCGCGCAGCGCCGCCTGGGACACCTCGGTGAAGTCCACCTGCCCGCGAGCGGCGAACACCAGCGTGAGCCGCGCCGCGGCCACCGGCAGCACCGTGGCGAGCGCCTCCACCACCGCCCAGTGACGATCGGGATAGGAAGGCGGCGGCAGTTCGCGCACGGCGTGCAGGCGCCCGGTGAAGGCTGGCCACTCCCGCAGCCCGTCGAGAACGGCGGCCGCCTCGATCTTGAGCGCCTGTCGGCGCTCCTTCTCCGCCTTGTCCGGCGCCTTGCTCGGCGGCAGGATCCCCTCGCTCGCCCGCACGCCCTTGTCCGAGCGCACCGCACCCTCCGCCGTGAGCAGCAGGCGCGCGAGGCACTCCCACGCGGCGCGATCGTCCAGCGCCGTGCCCGGCCAGCGCTCCAGGCGGCGCAGCGGCGCGAAGGATTCATCCCCCGCCGCGTCCAGGATCGCGGCGGCGGCATCGGCGGCGGCGCACAGCACGATCTCCATCGCGGCGGGCGCGTGGGCTCGCAGTTCGTCGAGCGCGTCGAGCGTCGCGTTGCGCAGCGAGGCTTCGAGCGCATCTCGACTCAGTTCGCGTGCGTTGCCGGGCACCACCACGCGCAGCCACTGATCTCGCCTGCGCAGCATTTCCACCAGCAACCCTTCGAGCGCCTGGTGGTCGTTGTTGCGGTGGGCGAGCAGCACGCGCAGCGCGTCGGACACCGGCGAGGGCCGCCCATCGAGCGCAGCGAGCGTGTCGCGCGCGGCCTCGCGATACAGCGGCGCGGCGTCGTCCACCGGTTCGGGACGCGAGCCAAAGCCCGACAGCACCGGCAGGCGGCGCACCAGGTGGGCACACAGCGCGTCGATGGTGAGGATGCGCAGCCGGCCCGGGCTGTCCGCGAGATGCCATTCGCGCGCCGCATCGCGCGCCAGCACGGCGTCGGCGAGGCGGCGGGTGAGCGCCTCGTGCGGTCCTTCGGTGGCGCGGCCCGCGCGCGCGCCGTCGAGCGCATCGAGCACCCGCACGCGCATCTCCGCGGCGGCCTTGCGCGTGAAGGTGATGGCCACCACCTCCTCGGGCTCGTCGGCGCGCGACAGAAGCGCGAGCAGGCGCTGGATCAGCAGCCCCGTCTTGCCCGACCCCGCGGGCGCCTGGACGATGAACGAGCCCTCCGGGTCCAGCGCCCGGGCGCGTGCGGCGGCGTCGGGGATGGCGTCAGTCACCGCCATCGCCCCTCCCGCGTCCGGCGCAAGTCGCCACGGCCGCCACGGTGCCCGGCGTCACGGCTCGCCATCGTCGCCCTCCTCGCCCGCCTCGCCGGCCAGCACCTCGCGCACCCGGCATAGCGGACCGAGTTCGCAGTGCGTGCAGGTCTTCAGGCCGTCACGCGGGGAGACGTCGGCGCGGCCGCGCAGGAACTCGCCGGCGAGGGCCTCAATCACCGTGCGCCAGTACTCCAGGATGCCCTCCCAGCCGCCGGGCATGTCCGACCAGTCCTTCATGCCGGGCAGCAGGTCCTCGCCGTCGCCGGCGCCCGCGAAACCCACCTCGCCGGGCCTCAGGATGGCGAAGGCCACCGCCGCCACTTCGGCCGGCTCGGTCACCGCGTACAGCGGCAGCTGCGGCTGCTCGGGGCGTTCGCCATCCCACTGGCGCGTCCGGGCGCGGCCGGACTTGTAGTCGATCACCACGCGCCGGCCATCGGCCAGTTCGTCCACGCGGTCCAGGCGGGCGCGCAGCGCCAGCCCGCCAACGGACACGTCGCGCTCGACCTCGCAGGCCACCACGGTGAAGGGTGCGCGCAGCGCCTCCTGCTCGAGCAACGAGCCGATGGCCGCCGACAGGCGCTCGGCCTCGAGCTCTCGCAGGGCCGGGGTGAGCCGCTCGCCGCGCCGGCGCCCGAAGCGGCCGAGCGCCTCGTCCACGGCAGCAGCCACGCGCTCGTCACGCGCCTGCGGCGTGGCGGCGACCAGCGCCGCGCTCGAGCCAAGCTCCCGCCACAGCACCGCCAGGGCATCGTGCATCAGGGTGCCGCGGTCGACCGCGTCCAGGCCGGGGACGCCTTCGCCAAGCGTGGCCGCACCGAGCCGGTGGCGCGCGAAGGCGCGGAACGGGCAGGCCGACTGATCCTCCACGAGCCGCGCGCCGCCCTCCGCGAGCGTGCCTTCCGCCAGTGCGGGCGCGACGGCATCGAGCACCGCCTCCACCGATCCCGACACCCTCAGGCGCCCGGCCACGCCCGGCGGCGGTGCCGGGGCAGGCGCCTGCGGCAATCCCGCCAGCAGCGGGCTCGCGCGGCGCTCACGCTCGCCGTCGCGCGCGGCCCAGCTGAAGGTGACCCGCGGCGCCGACGTGCACAGCGATGCGAAGCTGCGCCGGGCGAAGGCCGCCTCCCACGCGGCGTCCGCCCGCGGGATGCCGGCCGCACGCTGCTGCACCAGCGGCAGCATGGGATGGGGTGCGGGCGCGGCCGGGAACACGTCGTCCGCGAGCCCGGTCACGAACAGCCGGTCGAACTCCAGGCCGGCGGCCTCGAGAAGGCCGAGGACCTGCACCGGCGCATCGCCGGACTCGGGCTGGAACACCGCCTCCGCGGCGAGCCGCGACAGCCACGAGAGCGCGACGCCGAAATCGACGCGCCCCAGCACCGTGTCCAGCGGCGAGAGCCCCGCCACCAGGGTGCGCCAGCGCTGTGCGGCCTGGAAACTGGCGCTGTCGAGCGGGCGCTCGCCCGGCCAGCCGAGCCCGGACAGCAGCTCCTGCAGGGTCCCGCTCCACGCCGAGGGCAGCTGGCGCAGCTCGCGCGCCTTCATGGCCAGGGGCATCCAGGCCTCCAGCCGGCGCGCCAGCGCGGGACAGGCGCGCGCCCCGCCGCCCCGGGGCGTGGCCTCGAAGCGCAGCGTGGCCAGGCTCACGTCGAGCGCGCCGCGTTCGCGCAATCGCGCATCGAGCAGCGCACGGGCGGCACGCTCGGATTCGCCATCGCCGAGGAAGGGCCCGCGCAGCAGCGCGCCGAGATCGGCCAGCGGCAGCGATCCACGCGCCGCCAGGCGCAACACGCACAGTGCCGCGGCGGCGAGCGGGATGCGCGACAGCGGTTCGCCGAGGGACAGGTCGAAGGCAGGCAACGCGGCGTCGCCCGGCGCGAGCAGGCGACGCGGTTCGAGGGCATGGGTGAAGGCCCTCACGACCGCGGCCCGGCGCGCCTGCAGGTCGGGCACCACCACGCCGATGCGGGCTGCGGGATCCGATTCCAGGTGCGCGCGCACCGCCGCGGCCACGCCCGCGAGTTCCGCCTCGGTCGAGGCCCAGGCCACCATCTCGCAGGCACCCCGTGGCCCGGCGAGGGATTCCTCGCCGACCGGGATGCCGGCGGCGGCGAGCGCCTCCATGACCACGCGCATGGCCGGCGTGGGCGCATCGAAGCCCGCCAGCACCAGTTCACGGGGCAGGCCCTCGCGCAGTCCCCGCAGGCGCAGGGCGAGTTCCCACGGCAGCCGCGCCGGGTCGATCCCGCCGGCGCGCCTGCAGGCCGACTCGACCCGGGAGCGCCAGGCGAGGAAGGCCTTCACGTCCTCGTGGGGGAAGGGATCGCGCTCCGGCGCGAGCCCCCAGTCGGCCGCCAGCCGGTGCGCATCGCGCGCGAGGCGGGAGGCGGCCGCGGCATCCACCAGCGGCCAGCGGTCGTGGTCGGCCTCCACGGCCTGCAGCCAGTGGGCGGCCATCTCGAGGTCGGAGAGCACCCGGGGGGCCTCCTCGGCCCCGGGCAGGTTCTCCCAGGTGCGCAGCAGCCACGCCGGCCAGGGCAGGACGTCGGCGGCGGGCCAGGCCGCCGGACCGGCGTCGCGCCGACGGAGATCGTGGCGGCGCTTCAGGTCACGCGCGAGGCGGCGCGTGGGCGTGATGACCGTGGCCCCGCGCTCCAGGGC
>CAZXJW010000054.1:0-14537 GCA_964641005.1 uncultured Rhodocyclaceae bacterium | reverse complement strand
GGTTGAAGGACTGCCAGCTCACCACGAAGCCGCCGTCGGCCAGGGCGGCGACCGCGGGAGAGGACTGGTTGCTGGTGGTGAAGGTGTTGACGCGGAACTCCGCGCCGGCAGCGGCCCCGGTGGCGTCGTAGCGCTGGGCGTAGATGCCGAGGAAGTCGCCGTCCTGGCCGTCCGAGGTCCAGCTCACCACGAAGCCGCCGTTGGCCAGGCCGGTGATCGCCGGAGAGGACTGGTTGTCGGTGGTGAAGGTGTTGACGCGGAACTCTGCGCCGGCAGCGGCCCCGGTGGCGTCGTAGCGCTGGGCGTAGATGCCGGTGCCGGAGCCGTCCTGGCCGTCGGACTGCCAGCTCACCACGAAGCCGCCGTCGGCCAGGGCGGCGACCGCGGGAGTGAACTGGTTGCTGGTGGTGAAGGTGTTGACGCGGAACTCTGCGCCGGCAGCGGCCCCGGTGGCGTCGTAGCGCTGGGCGTAGATGCCGGTACCGTCGCCGTCCTGGCCGTCCGAGGTCCAGCTCACCACGAAGCTGCCGTCGACCAGGGCGATGACCGCGGGCGATTCCTGGCTGTTGGCGGTGAAGGTGTTGACGCGAAACTCCGATCCCGCGATGGTGATCTGCACGTTGCCGAACTGCAGCGTCTCGATCCCGGCCAGGGTGTCGGTGCCCTCGTTGCCGTCTGCCGGTGCGCTGTCGCGCACCACCACGCGGGTGCCATCGGTGGAGGTGGAGAAGCGATAGCCGGCGAGAGCGCCGGCGTACCAGGCGGTGTCGGTGCCTGCGCCGCCGGCGAGGGTGTCGTTGCCGCCCAGGCCGGTGAACAGGTCGTCGAAGCCGGAGCCGGTGAGGTTGTCGTTGTTGCGGCTGCCGCGGTAGAGGGGCATGGTGGGTTCCGTTCAAGGATGCGGGCCGATGGCCGGGACTGCGCCGCCTCGCGGGGCGGGCGGATCGGTGATGGAGCCATCTCGCCCGCGGGACCACCCGGGCGGCACGTTCATCGTCACTCGAGGGCGGCCGAGTTTATCGCCTTTCGGCGAGCCGATGGCCGCCGACCGGCGCCGTGGAAGCGAGGCATGGGTCCCGGATGCAATCACGGTCTTGAAGGGTATTCGTGGCCGCCGTGACTCGACCGGGCATGACCGGGAATGCCCAAGGCGGCCGCCGCAGCGGGGCGATGGCGGCCACGATGGTCACACGGAACGTGGGCAGGACCGGGGTCTGACCCCGGGCGCCGTGACACCGGTATGCTGGTGGCTGGCCGGCATCCCATCGCCGGCGCGGATCTGCCCATGATCACCAAGTTGCGCGTGCTCGTCGCTGCCGTCGTCCTGCTGGCGCTGCCGTGCCTTGCGCAGGAGCCGTGGCCATCGCGCCCGCTGCGCCTGGTGGCGCCCTTCACGCCGGCCGGCGCCACCGACATCCTGGCCCGCCTCACGGCCGAGGGGCTGTCGGCCCGCCTGAAGCAGAGCGTGGTGGTGGAGAACCGGCCCGGCGGCGGGTCGGTGCTTGGCGGTGAGGTGGTGGCCCGGGCGTCGCCCGACGGCTACACGCTGCTCATGGCGCCCTCCACCGTCTACGCGGCCGGGATGTCGCTGTATGCGAAGCCGAAGCTCGACCCGTCGCGCGATTTCGCGCCCGTGGCCACGGTGGCCTTCGTGCCGCACGTTCTGGTGGTGGACGCAGCCCTGCCCATCCGCGACGTGCGCGGGCTGATCGCCACGGCGAAGGCCGACCCCGGCAAGCTGCTCATGGCCTCCCAGGGCATGGGTACCATCTCGCACCTCGAGGGGGAGCTGTTCCAGTTCCAGGCCGGCATCCAGATGACCCACGTGCCCTACAAGGGCAGTGCGCCCGCCCACGTGGACCTGATCGGCGGGCGGGTGCAGGTGATGTTCGACTCCGTGGCCGCGGCGCTGCCGCACATCCGCAGCGGGCGGTTGAGGGCGCTGGGCGTCACCAACGCCAGCCGCACCGCGGCGCTGCCGGAGGTGCCGCCCGTCGGCGAGGCGGGGCTGACCGGATTCGTGGCCGACTCGTGGCTTGGCGTGTTCGCCCCGGCACGCACGCCCGCGGCGGTGCTGGAGCGGTTGCGCAGCGAGATCGCCGCCCTGGCCGCCGACGCGGCCTTCGTGAAGCGCGTGACGGAGGCGGGCTTCGAGCCCCGCGTGCTCGGCGCCGACGAGTACGCGGCTCTCATGCGCCGCGAGACCCAGCGCTGGGCCCTGGTGGTGCAGCGCGCCGGCATCCGGATGGAGTGAGTTCATGGGCGTGCTGACGGGAATTCGAGTGCTCGACCTGACCCGCGTGCTGGCGGGCCCCTACTGCACCCAGATCCTCTCCGACCTGGGCGCGGACGTGGTCAAGGTGGAGCGGCCCGGGACGGGCGACGACACGCGCGGCTGGGGTCCGCCCTTCGCCCTCGACGCCGCCGGCCGCGAGACCCGCACCAGCACCTATTTCCAGTGCGCCAACCGCGGCAAGCGCTCCATCACCGCCGACCTCGCCAATGCCCGGGGGTGCGCGCTGGTGTCGCGCCTGGCCGGGTGTGCCGACGTGGTGGTGGAGAACTTCAAGGCGGGCGACCTGGCACGCCGCGGCCTCGATCACGCCACGCTGCGCGCGCGGCATCCGCGGCTGGTGTTCTGCTCCATCACCGGCTACGGGCAGACCGGACCGTATGCGCAGCGCCCCGGTTACGACCCCATCGCCCAGGCGCTGGGCGGCATGATGAGTGTCACCGGGGAAGCCGACCACCTGCCCGGTGGCGGGCCGCAGCGCTGCGGCGTGGCCGTGGTGGACACCACCACGGGCATCTACGCCGCGCTCGCGATCCTCGCGGCGCTGCGCCACCGTGACGCCACCGGCGAGGGGCAGCACATCGACATGGCGCTGCTCGACGTGCAGTTGAGCCTGATGATCAACGTGGCGCAGGCTTGGCTGGGGGCGGGCGAGGTGGGCAAGCGCATCGGCTCCGGGCATCCGAGCGTGGTGCCTTCGCAGGTGTTCCGCGCCGCCGATGGCCACCTCATGCTCACCGCGGGCAATGACGCGCAGTTCGCCGCCTTCTGCGCCCTGGCGGGGCGCGCCGAGCTCTGCGCCGATGCGCGCTTCGCCACCAACGAGGCGCGGGTGCGCAACCGCGAGGTGGTCATCCCCGTGGTGGCTGGAATCCTGGCGCTGCATCCGCGCGCCCACTGGGTGGAGAAGCTCAACCACGCAGGCGTTCCGTGCGCGCCCGTCAACGACATGGCGGCGGCGTTCGATGACCCGCAGGTGCGCGCCCGCGGGTTGCGCGTCGAGCTGCCCGCGGTCGCCGAGGGGCCGGTGGCGGTGGTGGCGAGTCCGCTGCGCCTGTCCGCCGCGCCGCCGGAGTACCGCCGCGCACCGCCCGAGCTCGGGGCCCACACCGGCGAGGTGCTGGCCGAATGGCTGGGCGTCGGTGCCGACGAACTGGCAGACCTTCGCTCGTCCGGAGCGGTCTGAGCGCACGACCCATCGAGGAGACAGCACCATGATCGGCAGTCCCATCGCCCTCACCATCCGCCGCAGCATCCCTCGCCCGTCGGCGACGCTGCTCGCCGCGTTCCGCGACGCGCCCACGGGTTTCGTCACCGACGCGCAGAACGGCATGGGCAGCCTGCACCACGCCATCAAGCCGCTCGAGCCCGGCATGCGCATCTGCGGTCCGGCGGTCACGGCCTACTGTGCGCCCATGGACATCCTCGCCTGCATGGCGGCGCTCGACCACGTGCAGCCCGGCGACGTCGTCGTGGTTGCCACGGCCGGAAACGACACCGCCGCCACCGTGGGCGACCTGTGGGCCATATGGGCAAAGCGCATCGGCGTGGAGGGCGTGGTGTGCGACGGCCTGGTGCGCGACGTGCCCGGGCTGCTGGCCTCGGGCCTGCCCATGTTCGCCCGCGGTCACTGCCCCAACGCCGGCTACCGCAACGGCCCCGGGGAGGTGAACTGCGGCGTCACCTGCGGCGGCATCCACGTGAACCCCGGCGACATCGTGGTAGGCGATCGCGACGGCGTGGTGGTGGTGCCCCTCGCGCAAGCCGAAGCCGTCGCCCGCCAGCTCGAACTCGTGCGGCAGAAGGAAGCCGAGGCCGAGGCCAGGGTCAAACGCGGCGAGAAGCTCGCCTTCTGGAACGAAGCCGAACTCGCCGCGCGGGGGGCGCTGCGGTATCTGGATTAGTGGGGTCTCCCCGGGCTTGCACGCTTTAGAATCCCCCCGCCCAACCGTTATCCCCTCCCGTGGCCCTCTTCTCCCTGATCATCGCCCTGCTGCTCGAGCAGGTCCGGCCCGTCGACCCGGCGGGGCCGCTGCATCGGCTGTTCGGCCGCTGGGCCGACACGGTGTCGCGCGCCTTCAACGCCGGCGAGCGCAGCCACGGGGTGTTCGGATGGCTGGTGGCGGTGATCCCGCTGGTGGCGGCCGCGGAGATCGTGTTCCTGCTGCTGTCCTCCGTGCACCTGCTCCTGGGCCTGGCGTGGAGCGTCGCGGTGCTCTACCTCACGATGGGCTTCCGCCAGTTCAGCCACGGCTACGGCGAGGTGCTCGAGGCGCTGCGCGCCGGCCAGCTGGACGAGGCGCGGCGCCTGCTCACCGCCTGGCGCGGCTTGCCCGCCGGGGAGTTCACCCGCGCCGAACTCGCCAAGTCGGCCATCGAGACCGGACTGGTGGCCTCGCATCGCCACGTGTTCGGGGTGATCGCGTGGTTCGTGTTCCTGCCGGCGCTGTTCGGGACGCTGCTGCCCGGGGTGCTGGGCACCCTGCTGTCGGGCCCGGGCGGCGCCGTGCTCTACGCGCTGGCTGCCCGCCTGGAGGGCCGCTGGGGACGCACCGGTGACGACCTGATGAAGAAGTTCGGCGGCTTCGCGCGCGATGCCTTCCACGCCATCGACTGGCTGCCCGTGCGCCTGACGGCGCTGTCCTTCGCCATCGTGGGTGACTTCGAGGATGCCGTGTACTGCTGGCGCGCCCAGGCTGCGGCGTGGCTGGATCGCGCCGAGGGCATCGTGCTCTCCGCGGGCGCTGGCGCCATCGGCGTGCGGCTTGGCGAGACGCTGCACCTGCAGGGCACGGTGGCGTTCCGCCCCGAGCTGGGTCTTGGCGACGAGGCCGACGTGGAGCACATGCAGAGCGCGCTCGGGCTCGTGTGGCGCGCACTGGTGCTGTGGATGCTGGTGATCGGCCTGATCACCCTCGCCAACTGGGCGGGCTGAGGCGGCGCTAGCGCGCCGGCACGATCCTGCGGTACATCTCCAGCCGCCGCGCGCTCACGCTGCCCTCCCGCACGGCTGCATCGAGGGCGCAGTCGGGCTCGCCAGTGTGCCGGCAGTTGGCGAACCGGCAGCGTCCCAGCAGCGGCCTGAACTCCACGAAGGCGTGATCCACGTCCTGCGCCGACAGGTGGCGCAGCCCGAATTCCTGCATGCCCGGCGAATCGATCACGCTGCTCACCTCGTCCAGGCGATAGAGCCGCGCGTGGGTGGTGGTGTGGCGCCCAGAGTCCAGCGCCGCGGAGATCTCGGCCGTGGCCGCGTTCGCACCCGGCAGCAGCGCGTTGACGATGGTGGACTTGCCCATGCCCGACTGCCCCACCAGCACGCTCACGTGGCCGTGCAGCCGCTCACGAAGCGGCGCCACGTCCTGGCGAGCCACCAGCGGCAGCACCGGGTAGCCCAGCCCGGCGTAGAGCTGCAGCGATTCCAGCGCCGCGGCGGAGGCCTCGAGGTCGAACTTGTTGAGCACCACCAGCGCGCGGATGCCGCCGTTCTCCGCCGCCACCAGGCAGCGGTTGAGCAGCTCCTCGTAGTAGCTCGGCGAGGCCGCCAGCACCACCACCACCTGGGTGACATTGGCGGCGATCAGCTTCTGGCGGTGCTGGTCGGCGCGGTAGAACAGCGTGGATCGCGGGTCCGCCGCCTCGATGGCGCCCTGGCCCGGGGCCGTGAGGGTGACCATCACGCGGTCGCCGCAGGCGATCTCGCTCTTCTTGCCGCGCGGGAAGCAGGTGATGGTCTCGCCGGCGTCCAGGGCCACGAGATAGCTGCGGCCGAAGGCGGCGACGACGGTGCCGTGGGTGCTGCGGGGGGAATTCAACGGGGCGGCCGGGTCATGGAGCCGCGATTATGACCGCTGCACGCCCCCGGCGGGCGCGGGCCTTGCGTGGCACCCCGCGCCGCCCACGGGGCGGGCCCCCTACAATGGCGCCACCATGGACATCCTGCTCATCCACCAGAACTTCCCCGGCCAGTTCAAGCACCTCGCAAGGCACCTGGCCGCCGACAAGTCGAACCGCGTGCTCGGCATCGGCCGCAAGACCGCGCCCGGCCTGCAGGGCTTCGACAACCTGATCCGCTACGAACTGGCGCGCGAGGCCGGCAAGGAAACGCACAAGTACGTTCGCCCTGCGGAGTCGGCCGTGCTGCACGGCCAGGCGGTGGTGCGCGTGCTGCTGGAACTCAAGCGCAAGGGCTGGAAGCCCGATGCCGTCTGTGCCCACCTGGGCTGGGGCGAGGCGCTGTTCATCAAGGACATCTGGCCCGATACGCGCCTGATCGGGCTGTGCGAGTTCTACCACCACGGCGAGGGCGTGGACCTGGGCTTCGACCCCGAATTCCCCGCCACCATCGACGACCGCCTGCGGGTGCGCGCCGGCAATGGCCACGCGCTGGTGTCGCTGGAGGCCGCTGACGTGGGCATCTCCGCCACGCCCTGGCAGCGCTCGCTGTTCCCCGCGCCCTTCCGCCCGAAGATCCTGGTCAACCACGAGGGCGTGGACCTGCAGGGCGTGCAGCCCGACCCGAATGCCGTGCTCACGCTGCCCGACGGCACGGTGCTCAAGGCCGGCGACAAGGTGGTCACCTACGTGGCGCGCAACCTCGAGCCCTACCGCGGCTTCCACATCTTCGTGCGCGCCGCGAAGAAGATCCTGGAGCGCATCCCCGACTGCCACATCGTGCTGGTGGGCGGCGACCGGGTGAGCTACGGCCGGCGCCCCAAGGACGCGGCCCACTGGCGCGAGAAGATGCTCAAGGAAGTGCCGCTCGACCCGGCGCGTGCCCACTTCCTGGGCTGGGTGCAGTACGACACCTACCTCAAGGTGCTGCAGGTGTCGGCCGCGCACGTGTACCTGACCTATCCCTTCGTGCTGTCGTGGTCGCTGCTGGAGTGCATGGCGGCGCAGTGCCTGGTGATCGCCTCGGGCACGCCCCCGGTGCGCGAGGTGGTGCGCGACGGCGAGAACGGGCTGCTGGTGGATTTCTTCGACGTGGACGGCATCGTGGCGACGGTGGAGCAGGCGCTGGCGGAGCCGCGGAAGTTCGATGGCATCCGGGCGGTGGCGCGGGAGACGGTGCTGCGGGACTACCGGGTGGAGGATTCGCTGCGAAGGTATGGGGAGATCATCGCGGGGCGGATTCCGGAGGAGTGCGTGGTCCGCGACTGAGTGGTCTGCGGGGCTCTGGCGTGGGTTGGGGCGTGCGCGCGCAACCGCCAAGACCGCGAGCCACCGCCGCTGCCGCACTGCTGCTTTACGCGCGGCGCCAGGCAGCCCACGGGGTTGAGACCGCTCAGGCCGCCTCGCTCGCCGACTCCACCGTCCTCCGCGCCCGCACCGCCTGCGCCAGCGCCTCGAGCAGCTGCTCCGTGTCCTCCCACCCGATGCACCCGTCCGTGATGCTCTGCCCGTAGGTGAGCGTGCATCCGGGCGTCAGGTCCTGGCGCCCCGCCACCAGGTGGCTCTCCACCATCACCCCGACGATGCGTTCCTCGCCGCCCGCCACCTGCGTTGCGATGTCGAGGGTCACGGGGATCTGGTTCTGCGGGTTCTTCTGGCTGTTGGCGTGGCTGGCATCGATCATCAGCCGCTGCGCGAGTCCGGCCTTCGCCAGTTCGTCGCAGGCCGCGCGCACGCTCGCCGAGTCGTAGTTCGGTGCGCGGTTGCCGCCGCGCAGGATCACGTGGCAGTCCTCGTTGCCCGCCGTGGCCACGATGGCCGAGTGGCCGCCCTTGGTGACGCTGAGGAAATGGTGCGGCTGCTGCGCCGCCTTGATGGCGTCCACGGCGATGCGCACGTTGCCGTCGGTGCCGTTCTTGAAGCCCACCGGGCACGACAGCCCCGAGGCCAGTTCGCGGTGCACCTGGCTCTCGGTGGTGCGCGCGCCGATGGCCCCCCAGGCCACCAGGTCGGCGCTGTACTGGGGCGTGATCATGTCGAGGAATTCGCAGCCGGCGGGCAGGCCCAGCTCGTTGATGTCGAGCAGCAGCTCGCGCGCCACGCGCAGGCCCTTGTTGATGTCGAAGCTGCCGTCCAGGTTGGGGTCGTTGATGAGGCCCTTCCAGCCCACCGTGGTGCGCGGCTTCTCGAAGTACACGCGCATCACCACCTCCAGGTCGGCTGCGTGGCGGCGGCGTTGCTCCACCAGCCGGCCGGCGTATTCGCGCGCGGCCGTGGGGTCGTGGATGGAGCAGGGGCCCACGATCACCAGCAGGCGGTCGTCCATGCCGTGCAGGATGCGGTGCCCGGCGCTGCGGCCGGCTTCCACGGCGTCGGCGGCGCGGTCGCTGCAGGGGAACTCGCGCAGCAGGTGCGAGGGTGGTGCGAGCTCCTTGATGCCGCGGATGCGAAGGTCGTCGGTGCGATGGGTCATGGTGGCTGCCTCGGTTTGCCGGGCCCCGAAAACGAAACCGCCAGGTTTCTGAGGCCTGGCGGTTCGGTGGGATCGGGCGGGTCGCTGATGCGCGCTAGCCCCTCTCCTCCGCCGCCGGGCGGGGGAAGAAGGCAAAATAGAAATAGGAATAGCGCGGGGCCGTGTTCATGGCCGGAAGTGGACCACAGGAGGCGTGGGGGGCGCAAGCCCCCGGCGGCTTCAGGCCGTTTCCTCCGCCCCCTTGCGCAGCATCCCCACCAGCCCGCCGAAGGCGCGCTCGAACAGCGGCACGCTGTCGAGCATCACGATGCGACCGCAGCGCAGGTCGCGGGTGAGCTGGTAGAGCGAGAACTCGCCGATCTCCTGGCCCTTTCGGTTCGCGAACACGTAGGTGCTGCGGTAGGGGCTCACGTAGGACAGGCGGGCCTGCTTGGGCTGCGCATCGTCGTCGTCGCGGATCTCGATCCAGTCACCCTCCTTCAGGTTGGCCACCATCTCGGTGTAGCGGTCGCCGCCGGCGCTCGCGTGGGTCCTCGCGGCCGCGGGGGCGATGCCGGGCAGGTCGCTGAAGGACACTTCCTCCACCTGGATGTCGCCGTCGCCGAAGGGATTCTTCACCGTGATCGTGGGCAGGGTGTCGGGGACGGCCATTTCCACGAGCTCCTCCTGCAGAACGGCGGCCTCGGTCACGGGGTCGGCCGCGGGGGCGGCGGCATCCGGTGCCGCCAGCACCGCAGCGGCATCGGCCGGGTCGGGCATGGGCACTTCCTCCACCATCATCGAAGCGGCGGAGTGCGCCAGCGGCGTGGCCGGTTCGAGGGCCATCACCGGCGCCGCCGGGCCCGGCTCCGGCAGGAGCGTGGGGATGCTGGCGGCATCGGTCTTCACGGGCAGCGCCGAATCCGGCTTCGCCTCGGGGATGGGCTTGAGCATGGGCGGCGGCGTCCTGGTCGCGCCGTCCGGTGCTGCCTCGGCGCGGGCGGCGCCAGCCTGCGCGGCGCCCGCCTTCCCGGCAACGTCCTGCGCGGCGCGACGTGCGCTGGCCGCCGCGATCACGCGGTCGGCCATCCGCCGCTCGGCAGCCAGGGGCACCTCGCCGTCCGAGGAGCCCATGTTCGAGCCGGCGATGGCGCGCGCATGGCAGCGCATCAGCACGGCGTTGAAGCGCTCCTTCACCGGCGCGGCGGTGCCGATCACCTCCATGCCCTTGTGCAGGCGCTTGAGCAGCGCGGGCAGCAGCGCCACCAGGCGGCGGCGCTCCTCCACGGTGTGCTTCGGCGTGAGCGTCCACACCAGGATGTCCATGGTCTCCACCAGGCTCTGCCAGGCGCGGCTCTCGCGCCCGCCCTTGGCGTAGGCCAGGATCATGAGCTTCATCCACTCGGTGGCGAGGAAGCGCAGCACCGCGCGCGGCACCGCCTGGTTGGCCACGCGGCCGCGCAGTTCGTTCTGCGCGAACAGGCGTGCCACCTCGAGGCGCTCGCGGTCCTGGATGCGGCGCGCTTCCTTCTTCGCGGCCTGCTCGGCGGTCTTGTCGGCGTCGGCAAGCAGCATCTCGAGCTCGGCGGTGATGCGATCGAACAGGTCGAGGTCGTCCTCGAACTCGTCGACCACCTTCTGCAGGATGGCCTCGAGGCGCTTGTAGAGGGTGCTGGAGGCGTCGAAGCCCTCGCCCAGGCCGAGCGAGAGCTCGCCCAGCGTGTCGAGCATGCGGCGGGCGGGGTGGTTCTTCTTCGAGAAGAACGCCTTGTCCAGCACCGCCACCTTGAGCATCGGGATCTGCAGGCGGCCGATGAGCGCCTTCATGGGCGCGGGGATGCGCGGGTCGCCGAAGATCTGGTCGAACAGCAGCGCCACGATGTCCAGGGTGACCGTGTCCATCTGCCCCATCTGCGAGGCGAGGCTGGTGCCCTTGAGCTTGTGGAGCACGTTGGCGGGGGTCGCGAAGTCGCCACTGCCGATAGAGCCGCCGACATCGCCGCCCGAGGTGCCGCCCGCGCCGGCGAGACCGCCACCAGCGAGACCGCCGCCGTCCACGCCGCCGCCGGCGTAGCCGGACACGCCCGAGGCCGCGAAGGCCGCGGTGACGTCCGCGCCCACGCCGGAGAAATCGCCCTGCTGGATGCGTGTGAGCGATCCGAGGAAGCCGCCGCCGGCAAATCCCCGCGCGCCTCCCGCGCCCGGGAATCCGGCGGGGCCCGCGCCACCGCCATGGCCATGCCCCGCCGCCGCTCCCCC
Organism: uncultured Rhodocyclaceae bacterium; assembly: GCA_964641005.1. Classification (GTDB taxonomy): domain Bacteria; phylum Pseudomonadota; class Gammaproteobacteria; order Burkholderiales. The sequence continues at coordinate 3,639 of CAZXJW010000054.1, read as the reverse complement.
GAGGCCGGCGAGGCCTGCGGCCTGGCTCACTTCCAGTCCAGGCACACCCGCAGCGAGCCCCGCGGCGCCCGGTGCGCCGGCGGCGAATCCGGCCGCACCCAGCGCGCCGCCGCCCCCCGGCATCGCCTGGCGCGCGGCCATGGTGAGCACGAGTTGCTGCAGCATGGCGAAGGGGTCGCCGCCATCGGCGAGGCCGGCAGCGCCGGCGCCCATGGCGCCCGGCATGCCACCGGGCATCCCCGCCACCGCGCCGGGCGTTCCGCCTGCGATGCCGGGCATGCCGGCAACACCGGGCATCGCCACACCACCGACTCCACCCGCAGCCAGGCCCCCCACCTGCAGCGCCACGCCGCCCGCGGCGCCCGGCGCGCCGGCCACCAGCGGCAGCGTCACGCTTCCCACCACCGCGCCGGCGCCACTGCCGCCACCCCCGCTCGGACCGGTCACGGGACCGGTGCCCGACACGGGCTTCTTCGCCGCGCCGTAGCGGATGGTGGGCAGGATGCCGTTGTCCTTGAGCAGCGCGTTCACGTCCTTGTAGAGCGCCACCACCTCGCCGCGCGCGCCCTGGTCGAAGAATCGGATGAGCAGAAGCTTCATCTTCATCCCCGACTCCACCACCGAGAGCGAGGAGCGGAAGGCGTCGCAGATCGCCATGGGGGAGAGCGGGTTGTCGTGGGCTTCCATGCCGGGGCGCGACAGGATCACGGCCATGCGCTGGTCGAGCGCAGCCAGTTCCTCGTCGGCGGCGTTGCGGATGCGCCCGGCGATCTCGGTGAAGCGCACGGTCTCCTCGAGTTCGCCATCGGCCACCAGCGAAAGCTCGGTCCACGAGCCCTGCATGTCGCTGAATTCCTGCGCGCGCTCCTGCTCGCCGTCGACGTTGCGCTGGAACACCTCGTCCAGGCGCTCGCGGAAGCGCGCCTCGAGCTTCGTGCGCAGCCCGGGCCAGGCTTCCTTCTGGGCGAGGTAGTAGTCGCGGGTGTCGCGGTCGAGGGACTGCTCGGCCAGTTCGTAGAGCTCGTCGGCCACCTTGTCGAAGGCGTGCGCGGCGGCCTGGCCGAGCTTGTCGACGGTGCGGCGGCGGATCTCGCGCACCAGGCTGCCGTGCTGGGAGGCGTCCGTGCCCGTGCCCCGCCCGGAGGCTGGCGCGAAGGCGATCACGTTGGAGACAACTGCGTTCATTTTCGTCTCGCTCCCTCGACTGCGGGATGGCTGTCAAGGGCCCGGACGCGCATCTGGAAACGGCCGGGGGAGACGGAGGCGGCCTGTCCTGACGGACACGGGCCGGTTCGCACCTGGCGGCCCCGCTGTCGTGGCGCGCCGATGGCGCGCGTTAGACCGGTGGCTTTGCGTCCCCGCCTTTCGACGGGTTTGCCGTTTTCAGCTGCGCGGGCTTCGGGCCCGCTTGCGGTGGGGGCTTGCCCGTCCTGGTCCGGGGTGCCCGCCTGCACGCTCTTTATCTGCCATCGGCGGGAAAACTTTAGGGCCGGATGGAAGTTTTTTTCGCACCGAAGCGGTGCAGCGTCGGGCGGGCGCGCACCCCGGCGGCCCGGACCCATCCATAGACCCGGGGACGCAATCGCCACCCGTGCCCCCCGATTTCTTCGATATACTGCGCAACCCCCTGAAAACGATTGTCTTTCCGGGAAGGTGCCGGCGCCGGGCCTGCGTATCGAGCCCTCGGCACGCCGGTTGCGATCGCCCCCGCGTTCAATCATCGGTTTCCCGTACGTCCATGAAGGCTCTGCTGTCCAACAAGATTGCCCTCGCCGCCGCGGTGTTCGTGGTGCTGGTGGGCGTGGCGGCCATCGGCGCGCCCTGGATCGCGCCCTATCCGCCCGAGGAGACCTTCTTCGACGGCCTCACCCTCGAGGGTGCGCCCCTGCCGCCCACCGAGAAGTACTGGTTCGGCACCGACCTGCTCGGCCGCGACCTGCTCTCGCGGGTGATCTGGGGCGCCCAGACCTCGCTGGTGATCGGCGTGGTGGCCAACGGCGTGGCGCTGCTCATCGGCACGCTGGTGGGGGTCACGGCCGGCTACGTGCGCGGCTTCGCCGGCAACGCACTCATGCGCTTCACCGACCTGATGATGTGCTTCCCCGCGCTGCTGCTGGCCATCGTGCTGGCGGCGGTGTTCACGCCCAGCCTGTGGATCGTGGCCATGGTGATCGCCATGGTGAACTGGGTGCAGATCGCGCGCGTCATCTACACCCAGACCGTCTCCCTCACCGAGCGGGAGTTCATCGAGGCCACCCGCAGCCTGGGCGCATCGCGCGCGCGCATCCTGTTCAGGCACGTGGTGCCGCACCTGGTGCCCACCATCGTGGTGTGGGGCACGCTGGGCATCGCCACCACCGTGCTGCTGGAGGCCACCCTGTCCTACCTCGGCATCGGCGTGCAGCCGCCCACGCCCTCCTGGGGCAACATCATCTTCGAGAACCAGAGCTATTTCACCACCGCGCCCTGGCTGGTGTTCATCCCCGGGGCCGCCATCGTGGCCATGGCCGTGGCCTTCAACCTGCTGGGCGACGCGCTGCGCGAGGGGCTCGACCCCACGCTGCGCGCGAGGCAGGCCTGATGCTCCGCTACCTCGCCGCGCGCACCGGACAGGCCGCCCTGCTGCTGCTGGGCGTGAGCGCCATCACCTTCCTGCTGCTGTACGTGATGCCCGCCGACCCGGCGCGCCAGATCGCCGGGCGCAGCGCCACCGCCGAGACGGTGCAGACCATCCGCGAGCAGCTCGGCCTGGACCAGCCGCTGCACGTGCAGTACGGCCGCTACGTGGCGGCGCTGGTGCAGGGCGACCTGGGCCGCAGCTATGCCCAGAAGACCGAGGTCACCGAGATCGTGGCCTCGCGCCTGCCGGCCACGCTGCTGCTGATGGTGTCGGCCATCGCCTGCGAGCTGGCCATCGGGCTGGCGATCGGCGTGATCGCGGCGGTGAAGCGAAACACCCGCCTGGACAACGCCACCATGGTGGCCTCCTTCGTGGGCGTGTCGACGCCGCAGTTCGTCGCCGCCATGCTCATGCTCTACGTGTTCTCGGTGCAGCTCGACTGGTTCCCCGTGGGCGGCTACGGCGAGGCGAAGCACCTCGTGCTGCCCGCCCTCACGCTCGGGCTTCTTGGCGCGGGCTGGTACTCGCGCATGATGCGATCGTCCATGATCGACGTGCTCACCCAGGACTACATCCGCACCGCGCGCGCCAAGGGCGCGCCGGAGAAGCGCGTGCTGCTGGTGCACGCGCTGCGCAACGCCCTGCTGCCCATCGTGGCCATGATCGGCATCGACATCGGGCTTTTCATGAGCGGGGCGGTGGTGGTGGAATCGGTGTTCGGCTGGCCGGGCATCGGCCAGCTCGCCTGGCAGGCCATCCAGCAGGTGGACATCCCCATCATCATGGGTGTCACCCTGGTGGCGGCCGTCGCGATCATCCTCGGAAACCTGCTGGCCGACGTGGTGGCGCCCTTCGTCGACCCGCGCATCAAGCTGCGCACGGCGCCCTGACTGACTAGAAAATCATCCTGACCGGAAGGAGCATTCCCATGAAGCGTCGCATCCTCCTCGCCGCCCTGGCCGCGTCGTTCGCGCTGCCGGCGGCCTTCTCCGCCCATGCGGAAGAGGGCAAGCCCGGCG
>CAZXJW010000053.1:0-14564 GCA_964641005.1 uncultured Rhodocyclaceae bacterium | reverse complement strand
ACGGCGGGCTTCTTCGGCGGCTGGGTCGAGGAGGGGGTCTCGCTGGCCGTGAACGTGCTGCTGGTGGTGCCGTCACTGCCGCTCGCCATCGTCATCGCGGCGTACCTGCCGCCGGGACCGTTCACGGTGGCGCTCGTGCTCATCGGCACGGGCTGGGCGTGGAACGCGCGCGTGCTCAAGGTGCAGACCTTGTCGCTGCGGGAGCGTGACTTCGCGCAGGCCGCGCGCGTCGGCGGAGAGCCCAACTGGCGCATCATCTTCGTGGAGATGCTGCCGAACATGGGGCCGATCCTCCTCACACAGCTGGTGGGCGCCACCACGTTCGCCATCGGCGCGCAGGTGGGCCTCGAGTTCCTGGGGCTCGGAGACGTCGGGGCGGTGACGTGGGGCTCGAACCTGTACTGGGCGAGCAACGACCAGGCGCTGCTGACGGGCGCGTGGTGGACGTTCGTTCCGACCGGCACCTGCATCGCGCTGGTGGGCTTCGCGCTGTCGCTCCTCAACACCTCGGTGGACGAGGGCACGAACCCGGCGCTGCGGGTCGAGCGTTCGTGGCGCGCGCACCTGAAGCTGGTGGGCGTGCCAGCCACGATGGTGACGCCAGTGGTGCGGCGATGACCGCGCCGGTGCTGCAGGTGAAGCACCTCTCGGTCGACTACGTGTCGGCGCAGGGCCTCGTGCACGCCAGGGTCCGCGTTGACCGGTTCGGGCAGCGCCTCCAGCACCTCGAGCGCCCGGCGCGGGTCGCCGGAAGCCAGCCATGCGCTGGCGAGGTTGTTCACCGCCACGGCGTCGCGCGGATTCGCGGTCACGAGCGGACCCAGGGCGTCGGCGGCCTCGCGCGGCCGGTCGGCCGCCATCAGTGCGTTGCCGGCGCCGATGCGCAGGAGGCGGTGGGCCGGCCAGCGCCGCACGCCGGCCACGTAAGCGCCGGCCATGTCGGCCCGGCCAGCGCCGTCCGCGCTGGATGCGGCTCGGTCCGAGGCCTCCAGCGCCAGCACCGCGCGGAAGTACCCCTCCGCATCATCCCCAGCCGGCAACTCCCCCGGACGCAGCGCGACCATCGCCCACTGTCCGCCCGCCACCCACGATCGAAGGAACGCCTCGGCGCCCATCACCTGCCGCCGCGTGGTACCCGAACGCAGCACCACCTGCTCGCGGCGAGCCTCGAAACCCACCACCGCCGCGTAGTGCCAGCGCGGCAGCGATTCCAGCCCCAGGTTCTGCAGCACCAGCACCGGGCGGCCCGCGGAGAGCTCGGCGAGCAGGGCGTCCAGCCGCGGCGGGAGCACCAGCGCCACGCGGCCGGCGCGGCGGGTGGCCGCAAGCAGCTCGGGCTGCAGGCTGCCCTGGCGGGCGGGGATGTAGACCTGTTCGGCGAGGGCGTCGGGGTCGGCCGGCACACCCGAGGTGGTCAGCACCGTGGCCAGCGCGGCGGGGCCGCACTGGTATCGGTCCTGGGGGAAGAAGGGGACGGCCTCCAGTTCCACCCGCGAGGGGGCGTTGGAGGAAGCGGCATACGGCGCGAGGACAGTGCTGCGGGTGGCGCAGGCGCCCAGCAGCAGCAGCATCGCGGCCAGCGGCGCCGCCAGGACGGGGCGCCGGATCATGGGCAACGCCGTCGAGCGCGGAGGCGGTGCATCGCCCCCGCAGGCGCGCGGGTCAGTTGTACTTCAGCTTTCCGGTGGCGAACAGCCAGATCAGCACCCCCAGCACGATGACCAGCAGGATCCAGCCGCCATCACCGCCGGCCGGCAGCTGCGCGAGCTTGCCGTCGAGCTGGGCGACTTCGGCGTCGGTGAGCGCGGCCACGCGGTCGCGCGCCTGGGCGGGGTCGACGCCGAGTTTCGTGAGGGCGTTGCGCACGTCGTCCCGGGCGAGCTGGCCCTGGATGCGCGCCTCGGCGGCGGCGCGGTCCTCGAGTTGCAGCACGGCAGCCGTGTCCAGCGCGGTGGCGCCGGCCGTCTGCAGCAGTCCCATGTTCAGCAGGGCCGCGATCAGGGCGATGGCGAGGGAGCGGGTGAAGGACATCGGGCGGGTCTCCGGTGGATCGATGCGCGAATTCTATTCGCGCCGTCCGCGTTCCGAAATGTCGCCGAACGGCAACGCGCCCCGCGCCGCGCTACTTCGGGCTGGCATTCACCAGCGGCGTGATGCTCATCCCCGCCGGCACCACCACCGTGTTGGTGTTCCCCTTCTCCGCGAACTTGAGCAGCACCTGGTTGGCGTCGTGCTGCAGGTACTCGCGCGTGAGGCTCCCCGCGATGATGCGGTTCGACTTCGAGATGCCCTCGGCTTCCGTCACGCGGATCTCGGACTCGCGCTTGGCGATCTCCGTCTGCACGGTCATGGCCTCGAGCTTCTTCTGGTTGGCCACGGCCTGGCGGATGGATTCCTCGATGGACGGGTCGGTCAGCACCGAGCGCACCACCGCGCGCGTGACGGTGAACACGCCCGGGTCGGTCTTGTCGAGCTCGGCCTGCATGTACTTCTGCACGGAGGACGAGATCTCGTCGCGCTTGGTGTGCAGCACCAGCGAGTCCACCTTGGCCACTTCCTCGTAGGCCACGTTGCGCGCCACGCGATACACCAGCTCGTAGGCGGGCAGCCAGTAGCCCTCGGTGGGCGAGCGGGCCGACTGGCCGGAGTACTTGCTCCGCAGTTCCGACACCTGCGCGGCGGCGGCCTTGTAGTAGATGGTGATGTCCATGTCGCGCAGCGACAGGTTGTCGCGCGCCTTGGGCGTGAGGTCCTGCAGGTCCACGGCGATCTCCTTGGCCGTGAACTCCTCCCGGGGAAAACTCCTTGCGAGGGGGATTTCTGGCGGGGAAAACTCCTTGCGAAGGGGATTCAGGGCGAAGGGGATTTCGGCGAAGGGGATTTCGCGAAAACCCCTTGCGAAGGGGTTTCGGGTTTCGAGGGGTCAGCGCACGGCGTCGAGCGGATCCAGCCAATTCCTCCCCAGATCCTCGGCCAGCGGCCGGTAAGTGATCTCGCCCTTGGCGATCTGCAGTCCGGCCCGCAGCCCCGCGTCCACCGCGCACGCCTTCTTCCACCCCGTTCCCGCCAGCCGCGCCACGTACGGCAGCGTGGCCTGCGTGAGCGCCAGCGTGGCGGTGCGCGCCACGGCCCCGGGCATGTTGGGCACGCAGTAGTGCAGCACGCCCTCCTCCACGTAGGTCGGCTCGGCGTGGGAAGTGGGGCGCGAGGTCTCGGCGCAACCGCCCTGGTCGATGCCCACGTCCACGAACACCGAGCCCGGGCGCATGCGCTTCAGCATGGCGCGGGTGATGAGGTGGGGCGTGTGCTTGCCGGGCACCAGCACCGCGCCGATCACCAGGTCGGCCTCGGCCACGTGGCGGGCGATGGCGTCCGGTTCGGAAACGGCGGTCTTCAGGCGCGGGCCGAAGATCTCCTCGAGCTGGCGCAGGCGCGGCAGGCTCACGTCCAGCAGCGTCACGTCCGCGCCGATGCCCGTGGCGGCCCAGGCGGCGTGGGTGCCCACCGTGCCGCCGCCCAGGATGGTGACCTTGCCCGGCGGCACGCCCGGCACGCCCTGCAGCAGCACGCCGCTGCCGCCCTGCGGCAGCATCAGCGCCCAGGCGCCGGCCTGCACGGCCAGCCGTCCGGCCACTTCGGACATGGGGATGAGCAGCGGCAGGCGGCCTTGGGCGTCCGACACGGTTTCGTAGGCGATGCCGGTGCTGCCGGCGGCCTCCATGGCGTCGAGCACGTCCACGCAGGTGACCAGGTGCAGGTAGGTGAACAGCACCAGGTCATCGCGGAAGTAGCCAAGCTCCCCGGGCTGGGGTTCCTTCACCTTCACCACCAGCTCGGCGCTCCAGGCCTCGGCGGCGCCGTCCACCACGCGCGCGCCGGCGGTGCGGTAGGCGTCGTTCGTGAAGCCGATGCGCTCTCCCGCCCGGGACTGCACGAGAACTTCATGGCCCTGGCTGCGCAACAGCGCGACGCCCGCGGGGGTCAGGCCCACGCGGTACTCGTGGTTCTTGGTCTCCTTCGGCACGCCGATCTTCATGGTGTTTCGTCTCCTCGATGCGGGCGGCGGAACCAACGGTGCGGGGCGGTCGTCGAAACGGTGACTCGACGAGGTCCACCGCCATGCGAACCATCGCTGCCCTGCTGATCCTGCTTCCCGTGCTTGCCGCCTGTGCGTCGAAGCCACGCCCGGATTACTCGGGCGATCCCAACTTCCGCAAATCGCACCTCACCTGCCACCAGCAGATGATGGGCGCCAGCGCCGGGCACGGCTGGGGTTTCACGCCGAACCGGCACGTGTACCTCATGTGCATGCAGCGCAAAGGGTACGACGTGTAGCTTGGGGCTCAGGCCACCATCGACGCCGCCACCCCCACCCCCGCCCTCTCCAGCGCCGCCCTCACCGCCCTGGCGATCGCCACCGCATCCGGCGTGTCGCCATGGACGCATATGGTCCCCGCCACGAGCTTCACGCGCGCGCCGTCCGCGGCGATCACCCTGCCCTGCTTCACCATCCCCACCGCCCGGGTGGCGATCGCGCCCGCATCGTGCAGCACCGCGCCGGCTTCCGCGCGCGGCACCAGCGACCCGTCGGCGCGATAGGCGCGATCGGCGAACACCTCCTCCACCGTCACCAGCCCCGCCGCGCGCCCGGCGCGCGCCAGGGCACTGCCCGCCAGCGCGAAGAAGGCCAGCTTCGCGTCGAATTCGCGCACGGTCTCCGCCAGCGCCTGTGCCAGCCCGGGATCGCGCGCGGCGCGGTTGTACAGCGCCCCGTGGGGCTTCACATGACGAAGCGGCACGCCTTCGCGCGCGGCGATGCCGGCGATGGCGTCGAGCTGCCGCAGCACCTGCATGCGCACCATCGAGGGCGGCAGGTCGAGCTCGCGCCGGCCGAAGTGCTCGCGATCCTCGAAGGACGGATGCGCGCCCGCCGCCACCCCGCGCTCGGCAGCGGCGCGCAGCGTGCGAGCCATGCTGGCGGCGTCGCCCGCGTGGCCGCCGCAGGCGATGTTCGCGGAGCTCACGATGTCGAGCAGCGCGTCGTCGTCGCCCATGCCTTCGCCCAGGTCGGCATTGAGGTCCACGCGCATGCGCGGCGCCGCCGGCCGCGGGTGGACGATGCGCTGCCCCGGCCGCTTCACTTCAGCCTCGCCCGCAGCGCCTCGCTGATCTTCGACAGCTCGCGCTCCCGGGCGGCGAGCAGCGCGTGGCTCTCGGCCACGGAGATCATCTCGAAGCGAAGCCGGGCGCCGGGCGCGAACTGGGCCATCATGGGCAGGTCCACCGCCGCCACCACGGCCACCACGGGATAGCCGCCGGTGGTCTGGCGGTCGGCCATCAGCACGATGGGCTGGCCGGAGGGCGGCACCTGCACGGCGCCGGTCACCACGCCCTCCGAGAGCACGTCGTTGCCGCGGCGCGCCTCCAGGGCCGGACCTTCCAGGCGGAACCCCATGCGGTCGGAATCCAGCAGCACCTTGTACTCGGGGCCCGTGAGCTGGTCGCGCGCGGCCACGGGGAAGGACTGCCAGTGGCGACCCGGCACCACGCGGATGAGCTGTCCCTCGCGTGGCATGGGCACCTCGGTGTGGGCCACGGCCCACGAGGGATAGGCCACGCCGCGGCGCGAGCGCGACAGCAGCCGCACCCAGCGGGGCGTGTGCGCCTCGTCGGGCGAGCGCAGCGGCACCACGTCGCCGCGGCGCAGGGCACGACCGCGGAAACCGCCGTAGCCGCCCCGCAGCGCGGTGGAGCGGCTGCCCATCACGGCCGGCACGTCGAAGCCGGCCGCCACCGCGAGGTACGCGCGGGCACCCTCGGCGCAACGTCCGAACACCAGCCTCGCGCCGGCGGGCACGCGCGCCGGGCGCCAGGGCGGCAGGGGCTCGCCGTCCACCCGCGCATCCATGTCCGCGCCGCACACGGCGATCACCGCGTCGCTGCGAAAGCGCAGCGTCGGGCCGCTCAGGGTCATCTCCAGCGTGGCTTCGTCGTCGGCGTTGCCCACCAGCCAGTTGGCCATGCGGTGCGAGAGCTCGTCCATGGCGCCGTTCACCGGCACGCCCAGGTGCTGGAAGCCGCGCCGGCCCAGGTCCTGGACGGTGGTGAGCAGGCCCGGGCGCTCGATCTCGATGCCCATCTCAGCGCTGCCCGATGCGCATGGCCTCGTACTCGGCGGCGCTGATGGGGACGAACTTCACGCGGTCGCCGGGGGCGAGCAGGTTGGGCGGCTCGGCCTGGGCGCGGAACAGCGGCAGGGGCGAGCGGCCGATCAGGTTCCAGCCGCCCGGGGTCTCGGAGGGGTAGACGCCGGTCTGCTCGCCGCCGATGCCCACGCTGCCGGCGGGAATGGCCTTGCGCGGCACGTCGCGGCGCGGGGTGGCGATGCGCCGGTCGAGCCCGCCGAGGTAGGCGAAGCCCGGCACGAAGCCCAGCAGGTGGACCTCGTAGACCGGCGCCGCGTGCAGGCGGATCACGTCCTCGGGCTCGAGGCCGTGGTACTCGGCCACGGCAGCGAGGTCCTCCCCGCACGTGCCACCGTAGCAGACGGGGATCTCCACCGTGCGCGGCTTGCGCCGCGGCGCCTCGGGCGCCTTCTCCAGCGCGGCGGCCACGGCCTCGCGGACCACCTCCAGCACGTCCGCGCCGCGCCGCTCGGCCATCACGGCAAGCGGGTCGAAGTGCACCGTGAGCGCCGCATAGGCGGGCACCACGTCGGTGACATGGGGGATCGGGTGGGCGAGCAGGTACTCGGCGGCGGCCTGGACACGCGCGTTGGTGGCGGCATCCACGCGTCGCCCGAATTCCACCACCAGGGCGCGGTCGCCCATGGTGGCGTAGTGGAGGACGGGAGGGGCGGGCATGAGGCGATGATAGCCGCAGGTGTGATAATCGGGGCGTCATCAGGGAGGACACGAACATGAACAGGCTGTCACGCGGCATCTTCGCAGTCGCGCTGCTCGCATGGACCCTCGCCGCCGCCGCCCAGGCGCTGCCTCGCGCCACGCCGGAGGACGTGGGGCTGTCGTCGCCGCGGCTGGCCCTCATCGGCGCCACCGTGGAGGCGTGGATCGCGAAGAAGGAGATCCCCGGCGCGGTCACGATGGTGGCGCGCAAGGGGAAGCTCGCCTACGTGCACGTGGCCGGGTGGCGCGATTCGGCGGCGCAGGATCCGCTGCGCGAGGATGCGGTGTTCCGCCTCTACTCCATGACCAAGCCCATCGTCAGCATCGCGGCGATGCAGCTCGTGGAGGACGGCCGCCTGGCGCTGAACGAGCCCGTCCACAAGTACATCCCCGAGTTCAAGGACATGAAGGTGGCCACCGAGTCGGTGGACGCGGCCGGCAACGCGGTGATGACGCTCGCCCCGGCGAAGCGCCCGATCACCGTCCAGGACCTGCTTCGCCACACCTCGGGCATCACCTACGGCCCGCCGCTGCAGACCCGCACCCAGGTGCAGAAGCTCTACGCGGAGGCCGGCATCTGGTCGCAGAAGTGGGTGCTGGCGGATTTCGCCAGGGCGATGGCGAAGCTGCCACTCATGGCCGAGCCCGGGACGTACTGGGAGTACGGCCACAACACCGACATCCTCGGCCGCGTGGTGGAGGTGGCCGCCGGCAAGCCGCTGGACGCCGTGCTCGCCGAGCGCATCCTCCAGCCCCTGGGCATGAAGGACACCGCCTTCCAGGTGCGCGCGGGCGAGCTGAACCGCCTCGCCCAGCCCCAGCCCGACCCCTACACCGGCCAGACGCCCGAACTGCTGGACGTGTCCCAGCCCGCCACCTTCTTCGCCGGTGGCCACGGCCTCGTGGGCACGGCCTCCGACTACCTGCGCTTCTCCCAGATGCTCCTCGACGGCGGCAGCCTCGGGGCCACACGCATCCTCGGTCCGCGCACCCTGGCCTACGCCGCCTCGGACCACGTGCACGCGGGCATCAACAAGGGCGCGAACTACCTGCCCGGCCCCGGCTATGGCTTCGGCCTGGGCTTCGGGGTGCGCCTGGAGCGCGGCCAGTCCGCCGTGCCGGGCTCGCCCGGCGACTTCTACTGGGGCGGCTACGCGGGCACGGCCTTCTGGATCGACCCGAAGGAGGAGATTGTGGTGGTGTTCATGACCACCGAACCCGTCCGGCGGCTGGCCTACCGCACCGCGCTGCGGGACATCGTCTACGGTGCGATCGAGCGCTGAGATGCGCCTGCGCGCGTTCGCCGCGGCGGTCCTGCTGCTGGCCGCGGCGCCGGTCTCCGCGGGTCTCGAGGAAGACGCCGAGCCCGTGCTGCTGGTGGCCCACCCGCGCATGGACGACGAGAACTTCGCCCGCACGGTGGTTGCGGTGGGTTTCCCCCAGGATGGCGGCGCCATGGGGGTGATCCTCAACCGGCCCAGCGGCCTGTCGCTGGGCGAACTGCTGGGCGACGAACTGCCGCAGCTGCGCGGCCGCAACGACGCCGTGGGGCTGGGCGGGCCGGTCACGCCCGACGGCATGCTGTTCGTGTTCCGCGCCGGCGAGCATCCCGTCCGCGCGCTGCCGCTGGTGGCCGACTGGTACCTGTCCGGCGACGGTGCGCTGTTCGACCGGCTCTCCGCGGAGACGCCGGCCGCGCCCCCGCGAGCGCGCTGGTTCGTGGGCTACGCGGGCTGGGCGGAAGGCCAGCTCGACCAGGAGGTGCAGCGAGGCGACTGGCTCGTTTTGCCGCTCGATGAAGCCATCCTGACGGACGCGGAGAGCGACACGCTCTGGGAGCGGCTCATGGCGCGCACCCGCGAGCGCCGCGCCGCGCTGCCCTGAACCGGCGTCCCAGGCAGGCGCTCGTCCACCCCGCAACGCAGCCAGCCCCGCGCCATGCGCCTCGCCGCTTCCTGCCTCCTGCCAGCGCGCCTTGGTGCCGTCGCCCTCACCGCCCTTGCACTGACGACCTCCGGCCGCCCGACCTTCGCCGACGACAGCGGCGCGCAGGCCGACGCCGGAACACGCCCGGAGACCGCCCGGGCCTCCCGCGTGGCTGCCGGCCGCGAGGCCTTCGACACGCTGTGGAGCGTCGCGCCCTCCGCCTTCGGCGTCTGGGGTCGCGGGCCCACATCCAACGCCGAGCGCTGCGCGGACTGCCATCCCGCCCCGGGCGCCACCATGGCCGCCGATCCGCTGCTCGCGCGCCTCGCGGTGCAACGCCGCGACGGGAGTCTCGTGCCCCATCCCGCCTACGGCATGCAGCTGCAGACCCGCGGCGTGCTCGGGCGCGTGCCCGCCGAAGGCGCGCTGCGGGTGCAGTGGGATGAACACGTGGTCGCGCTCGGCGACGGCACGCCCGTCACGCTGCGCGCGCCGCGGCCTTCGTTCGATGCGCTCGCCTTCGGTCCGCTCGACGATGCCCGCGTCTCGCTGCGCCGCCCGCTGCCCCTGCACGGCCTGGGGCTGCTCGAGGCCGTTCCCGGCTCCGTCCTCGAATCGCTCGCCGCAGCGCCGGCGGCACCGGGCATCCAGGGACGCGTCGCCCGAGTGCCCGACCCTGCGGGCAAGGCCACGGTCATCGGCCGCTTCGGCCACAAGGCGGCACACCCCTCGCTGTTCTCCCAGGCTGCCGCCGCGCTGCACCAGGACATCGGAGTCACCTCGCCACTTCACCCCTTGCAGAACTGCCCGGCGCCACAGCGCGAATGCCTCGTGGAGGGCGATCCCGGCGCGCTCGAGGCCGGCCAGCGCATGATCGAGGACCTGGCCATCTTCCTCGCCACGATCCCGCCCCCGAAGCCGCTGCCGGGCCCGCGCCAGGACGGCGAGCGGCTGTTCGGGGCGCTCGGCTGCGACGCCTGTCACCGTCCGGCGCTGCCGGTGTCGGGCATCCACGGCACCCCGCGGGTGCACGCCTTCACCGACCTGCTCCTGCACGACCTCGGCGAGGGCCTCGCCGACGGAGTCGCGGAGCACGACGCCGGCTCGCGGCACTGGCGCACCGCGCCGCTGTGGGGTCTCGCGCAGCGCCACCGCGACGGCCTGCTGCACGACGGCCGCGCCCGCGGCGTGGAGGAGGCGATCCTCTGGCACGGGGGCGCTGCCGCGCAGGCCCGCCAGCGTTACGCGGCGCTGTCCGCGGAGGCACGCGCGGCCTTGCTGCGCTTCCTCGAGTCGCTGTGAAGCCCTTGCACACGCGGGCGGCGCTGCAGCGCGCCGCGCGGTTCGCGAAGGCCCTCGTCGCGGGGCTGCCGGCCGCCGTGACGCTCGCCGCCGCACTTCCCGCTGCGCCGGCGCTCGCCCAGGCACCCCAGGCGCGCTTCGCCGACGTGCAGGCCGAGCAGCTCGTGGACTGGTACTACGCCTCCACCTTCGGCACGGGCGTGTACCGGATCGGCGACCGGACGGTGTTCGTGGGCCGGCTGCCGCTGTCCTACCGCCTGCGCGTGGCGGACGAGACGAACTGGGGCATCCGCCTCAAGCTGCCCATCACCGTGGGCCTGTACGACGTGTCCTCGGCCTTCCAGGACATCCTGGCCCAGAACTACGGCACCGTGAGCGTGCTGCCGGGCGTTGAGTTCGAGCGCCGCATCAACCCGCGCTGGCGGGTGAAGCCCACCGCGTCCGTGGGCTACGGGCATGACGTGGCCAACGGCATCGGCGCCACGATCTGGGAGGTCGGCGCACGCACCGTGTACGACAAGCCCCTGGAGAGGACCGACCTGGTGTTCTCGGCCGCCCTGCTCTACGCCGGCTACAACAGCCGCGCGGCGCGCCAGCAGCTCGGCATCGTCTCCGCCGGCGTCGGCTGGATCCTGCCCACCGGCAAGGACCTCTTCGGGCAGCCCACCAACTTCGGACTGCACTTCAACTACTACCTGTTCTTCGACCGCCTCGATTTCGTCCTCGACCCCGACGGCCGCAGCACCGTGCCCCAGCAGTACGAGGTGGGCGTCTCGCTGGGCAGCTACCAGCCCTACCGGATCTTCGGCATCGAGACCGACCGCATCGGCGTGGCGGTTCGCACCGGCGAGGGTCTCGTGGCGGTGCGCTTCCTCACGAGCTTCCAGTTCTGAGCGGGCACTCCGGGCGGGCCGCCGGCCGGGGGCCTTGCATAGTCGACTCCCGGTCGACTATTATCCGACCATGAGTCGGCTAAAGACCTCCTCCAGGCCCCGCGCCGCCGCGGCCGTCCCCATCGCCGGCCAGCGTGCCCGCAGCGGCGACGACAAGGCCCTGCGCCGTGCCCACCTGCTCGACGCCGCTGCCGCACAGCTCGCGGCCGCGCCCTACGAGTCCATCACCATGGCCACCGTGGCCGAGGCGGCGGGGCTCGCCAAGGCCTCCGCCTACACCTACTTCCCCACCCGCGAGGCGCTGTTCCTCGCCCTGCTCGAACGCGAACTGGGCAGCTGGGCGCTCGACCTGCAGGCCTCCCTCGGCCGCCGTCCCCGGTCCGCGCGCGCGCTCGCCGCCACGCTGGCGGCCTCGGTGGCCGGGCGCCCGATGCTGCGCGAACTGCTCTCGCGCATGCACTCCACGCTGGAGGCGAACGTGCCTCCGGTCGAGGTGCTCGAATTCAAGCGCCGGCTGGCCGCGCTGCTTGCCGGCGGCGGTGCACTGCTCGAACAGGCGCTGCCCGGCCTCGCCGGCCGAGGCGAGCAGGCGCTGCTGGTGACCTACGCCCTGGTGATCGGCCTGGGCCAGCTCGCCGAGCCCTCGCCCGCCGCCGCCGCCGCACTGGCCGCCGAGCCGGCGCTGGAGGCTCGATTCCGCATTCCCTTCGAGCCGACCCTCGCGGGGCTGCTCGACACCCTGCTGTCCGCCTGGACGTCACCTGCACCGAGGAGAAACCCATGACCCGCTTCGTCCTGAACGGCACCCCCGTGGAGACGGATGCCGACCCCGACACCCCCCTGCTGTGGGTGCTGCGCGACCACCTCGGCCTCACCGGCACCAAGTTCGGCTGCGGCGTGGCGGTGTGCGGCGCCTGCACGGTTCACCTCGAGGGCGCGCCCACTCGCTCGTGCGTGCTGCCGGTCTCGGTGTGCGAGGGCAAGCGCGTCACCACCATCGAGGGACTCCGGCAGCACGACGACCTGCACCCGGTGCAGAAGGCATGGATCGACGCCCAGGTGCCCCAGTGCGGCTACTGCCAGTCGGGGATGATCATGGCCGCCGCCGCGCTGCTGGCCGCCAATCCGAAGCCGGCCGACACCGACATCGACGCCGCCATCACCAACATCTGCCGCTGCGGCACCTACCCGCGGGTGCGCCAGGCCATCCACGCCGCCGCCCGCGCGGGTAAGTGAGGACGTCCATCATGACCGACAAGACATCCGGCAGGCCGCGAAGCTTCGCGCGCCGCGCCTTCCTCGTCACCGCCGGCGTGGCCGGCGGCGCGCTGGTCATCGGCGCGGCGCGCTTCTACCGCACCCGCGACCGGCTCACCGCGCCCGAGGCGCTCACCGCCCGCGAGGGCGACCCGGTGCTCACGGCCTGGCTGCGCATCGCCACCGACGGGCGCATCACGGTGCAGGTGCCGCGCCAGGAGATGGGCCAGGGCGTGTCCACCACGCTGCCCATGCTGGTGGCCGAGGAACTGGATGCCGACCCGGCGAAGGTGTCGTGGGAGCAGTCGCCCGTGGATCCGGTGTACGCCAACCCCACCATGCTGGGCGAGAGCGTGCCCTTCCGACCCGACGACCACGGCTGGGTGGCGAGCGTGATGCGCCTCACCCAGTACAAGTTCGGCGAGACCCTGGGCGTTATCGGCACCGGCGGATCCACCAGCGTGCGCGACGCGTGGGAGCCCATGCGCGCGGCCGGCGCCGCGGCGCGGGCCATGCTCGTGCAGGCGGCGGCCGCGCGCTTCGGCGTGCCGGCATCGGAGTGCGCGGTGGAGAACGGCGTGGTGCGCCACACCGGCACCGGGCGCCAGCTGCCCTTCGGCGAACTCGCCGTGGAGGCCTCGAAGCAGGCCGTGCCGCGCGAGACGAAGCCCAAGGACCCGGCGCAGTTCCGGCTGCTGGGTCACGCGCAGCCGCGGCTGGACGTGCCCTCCAAGGTGGACGGCACGGCGCAGTTCGGCATCGACGTGAAGCTGCCCGGCCTGCTGCACGCGGCCATCGTGCAGAGCCCCACCTTCGGCGGGCGCGTGACCTCCTTCGAGGCGGCGCGCGCTCTGTCGCGGCCCGGCGTGAAGGCCGCCTTCCCGCTGCCCGCCACCAGCACCTCCCAGGCCTCGGTGGTGGTGGTGGCGCAGCACTGGTGGCAGGCGAAGTCCGCGCTGGCCGATGTGCAGGTGCAATGGGACGCCGGCCCCAACGCGACTCACGACAGCGCCGGGCAGCGCAAGCGCTACGAGGCGGCCCTCGCCTCGGGCAGCGCCCGCACCTACGACTCCGCCGGCAATCCCGACAACGGCCTGGCCGCGCCGCCGCGGCTGATCGAGGCCACCTACGCGGTGCCCTACCTGGCCCACGCCGCCATGGAGCCCATCAACGCCACGGCCCTGGTGAAGGCGGGCGCCTGCGAGGTGTGGTGCGGCAACCAGTCGCCCACGCTGGTGAAGTGGTTCGCGGCCCAGGCCGCCGGTATCGACTCGTCGAAGGTGACGGTGCACACGCCACTGCTGGGCGGGGGCTTCGGCCGGAGATTCGAGCTCGACGTGATCCTGCAGGTGGTGGCCATCGCGAAGCGCATGGAGGGCACGCCGGTCAAGCTCATCTGGACCCGCGAGGAGGACATGACCCACGACATGTACCGCCCCATGGCCATGGCGCGCTTCCGTGCCGCGCTGGACAACGCCGGCAACGTGATCGCCTGGCACAACCGCATCGTCGGCCAGTCGTGCACCGCGGGCGTGACCGCCCGGCTCATGCCCGCGGCGGCCTCCGACCTGATGAAGGACAAGACCAACACCGAGGGCGCCTTCGACCTGCCCTACGAGCTGCCGCACCGCCAGGTGGAGCACGTGCTCGCCCACGAGCCGGTGCCCGTGGGCTTCTGGCGCAGCGTGGGTCACAGCTTCAACGCATTCTTCGCCGAGGGCTTCATGGACGAGTGCGCCCAGGCCGCCGGCAAGGACCCGTTCGAGTTCCGCCGCGCGTTGCTGAAGGACCGGCCGCGCCACCGCAAGGTGCTGGAGACCGCCGCCGGGAAGGCCGGCTGGGGAACACCCCTGCCCGCGGGCACGGGGCGCGGCATCGCGCTGGCCGAGAGCTTCGGCAGCATCGTGGCCCAGGTGGCCGAGGTGCGGGTGGAGGACGGCCGGCCGCGCGTGACACGGGTGGTGTGCGCCATCGACTGCGGCTTCGCGCTTGACCCGGGCATCGTGGCCACGCAGATGGAGGGCGGCATCGTGTTCGGGCTCTCGGCCGCGCTGCACGGCGAGATCACCTTCAAGGACGGACGCGTGCAGCAGACCAACTACACGAACTACGACATGGTGAAGCTCGCAGACTGCCCCGCCATCGAGGTTCACATCGTGGACTCGGGGATCGAGCACCTGGGGGGCGTGGGAGAGCCGGGCACCCCGCCCATCGCGCCCGCGGTGTGCAATGCGCTGTTCGCGGTGACGGGCAAGCGCATCCGGGAACTGCCGATCCGGCT
>CAZXJW010000052.1:0-14640 GCA_964641005.1 uncultured Rhodocyclaceae bacterium | reverse complement strand
GGCGCAGGTGGCCCAGCGTCTCGGCGGGCTCGCTGCGCACCACGCCCGAGGTGTATGCGGCCAGAACCGGGCGCCCCGAGTCGCCGCGCACCATGCGGGCGAGCTCGACGGACCGGGTGCGCGCAACCACGGCGCACCAGGAGTCGGCCTTTGCGTTACGCAATCGGGCGAGCACGGGCAATCTCGGGCAATCTCGGGCAAGAAACCGCTTGAAATTAGATCAATAAGTGTTTGTGGTCAATCAGAATTCCGCCATCTCAAAGCAAGTATCCTGCCCGTTCGGGCGATTCCGTCGGAAGCCGCCCACGCCATCGGGCGACGCACCCGGCCGCTAGTACTGCTCCCGCCGGTAGATGAGTTCCTGGGCGTTGGTGTACTGACCGAACGCGGCACGCCCGGTGGGGTTCTGGTTCCAGTTAACGGCACCTCCCCAGTTGCCCTGAAGCCAGGGCTGGTTGGCGGCGGTGGCCGCCACGGCCGATCCGCCACTGCAGCTCTGCCCGGAGGCCACGGATCCCAGGTTGGCAGTGAGGTCAACCGACCCCCGCACTCCTGGCGGGCTGAGCCGGAAAGTCGCCGCCGCACCGCCGCTGAACGTGATGGCCCCGGCCGGCGTGCCCGAGGTGTTGCAGGCCGCCAGCGGCGCCGAGTAGCCCGCGAAGGTGAAGCGGGTGTTGAGCAGCGTGGTGCAGGAATCCAGGGCGTTGCGGACGAAGCCGCTGCCGTTCCAGTACTCCAGGGTGAGCGGAACCGGCAGGGGCAGCAGCGGCGATCCGAGTGCATTGCCCACCTGCAGCCGTCCGAACCTCGCCCTCACGGGGCTGCCGGAATTGAGCGCCCGGGCATCGCAGCCGCCGCCGCAGGCGCCCGCGGTGGCGGCGTTCATGTCCCGAGACACGAGCCGCGCGCCATCGGCGTCGGTGGCCACGACCCCGAGCACCAGGCTGTCGAAGGGACCGTCCGGGGCCGCCAGGCGCGTGAAGATCGTCGCCGGAGCGTTGATGGCATAGCTGCCCGCGATCCACGTGCCCACCGGCACGCCGGAGAGCCGCCCGCCCAGGTTGACCCCCGCGTCGGCGTTCTCGGCCACCACCGAGACCGACCCGACGGCGTAGCCGGCGCTGCGGTAGTTCTGGGTGCGCACGTCCTGCGCGTTGCGCGCCTCGACGGTGAAGGACAGGCCCAGCGCGGGCTGGTCCATGTAGGTGAAGCCGGTCGCGCCGCCGCAGAAGGGCGTGACCGCCGCGCCGGCGAGCAGGGTGAAGCGCTCGGGATAGAAGCGCCCCACGCGCACCGGCTGCCCCGCCGTGTCCACGGCAACCCCCGCGAGATCCACGCCCGCCGTGCCCAGGTAGCCGGTGAGCGCCGCCGACAGCGCCATGCTTCCCGCTTCGGAATAGCGCAGGTCCGTGACCGTGGCGGCGCCTGCGGAGAAGGCGATCTGCGGCACGGTGGTGGTGCCGGTCAGGGCACCCAGCACGCCGCCCGACGGGCTGAAGAAGGGGCTTGCCGCACTGCCCGGCGTGAGCGTCACGGGCCATGCGAACCGGGGCACCAGCCCGTTGTTGACCACGTTCGTCGTGGTGGCATCGGGCACGCCGTCGTTGTTGGCGTCGTCGGCGGCGTTCCACAGGTAGGCGCCCACCGTGGCGGAGAAGGTGTCGCCGGCAGCCACGAAGCCGCCGCCGGCGGTGGCGCTGCCGCCCGGATTGGTGGTCGCCCCCTTCGACACCGCCGTGACGGCGATGGCGAAAGGGCGCACGGTGAGCGTCGTGGAACTGCCGGTGATGTCCACCGCGTTGGCGAAGTTGCGCGAGTCGTCGCGCAGGTTGAGCACGTACTTGCCCACGTCCGCGCTGGTGAGGTTGAAGGTGGCCACGCCGGCCACGAAGTTGAGTTGCAGGTTGTTGGCCCCGTGCAGCGCGGCGGGCACGGCCGCGAGATCCACGCCGGGCGCGGTGGCGTCGATGCCCGGCGCCGTGGCGCCGGCGGGGTGGGCGCCATCCAGGCTCAGCCAGGCCTTCAGGGAACGAAGCCCGGCGTAGCCGTCGGCCACGGCGCAGTTGGCCGGCGTCTGCGTGATGTCGCGCCGCCACAGGGTGACGCGCATATCGTGGGGCCGTCCGGCCACCGCCACTCCGGCGCCCGCCACCAGCGAGGACGGGTCTTCCTCGACCACGAAGGCGTTGTCGCGGAACGCGATCACGCCCGAGACACCCGTGGCGGAGGTGTTGACGCTGTCGGCCACCGCCACGGTGAGGTTCGAGGCAGCCTGGTTGCCGAGCAGCAGCGTCGCCTGGCCGTTGTCCGCGGCGCGGAAGGTGTAGCTCGCGATGCCGTCGTTGGCATTGCCGTTCTCCGTCACGGGGCCGGAGCTGCCCGAGGCCGACCAGCCGCCCGTCCCCGTGGACGTGGTGAGATTCACCGTGCCGTTGTAGGTGACGAGCGTGTTGCCGAGCGAGTCCCGGGCGCGGATGGTGACCGGCTGCGCCACGCAGGTGCTGGCGCCCGCCCCGCTGGTCACCTCGAAGGACGCCAGCAGCGAGGGGCAGGTCCGTGTGCTGGTGCGCACCGCCTCGATCTCGGCAGCATCGAGCGCCGTGTCGTAGATGCGGATCTCGTCGAGCAGTCCGTTCCAGCGGCGCGAGCCGCCGCCGAAACTCTGGTCGTCGGCGATCTGCAGCGGCAGAGCGTTCTGCGCGAGCTGCGCGGCGTCGGTGCCCGACGCCACCACCGTGGCCGCGCTGGACACGCCACCGGCGTACATGGCCTGGGCGCCGCGGGTGAAGACGAAGGCCACGAACGTCCACTGGTTCGCCGCCACGGTGTTGTTGGGCGAGAACAGTTCCTGCGATCCCCCGCCCCACCACCAGTTCACCCGGCCGTTGCTGGCGACGTGGAACTCGTAGTTGTCGTCCTTGGACAGGAAGGACATCAGCTCGGAGGCCGGGATGGATGCCGGCCGGATCCAGGCCGTCACGGTGAGCGTGCTGCGGATGTTCAGGCGCGCGTTGTTGGCCACCTCCGCGTACGTCGGGCTGCCGGTGAAGCTGCCGCTGCGACAGAGGCGCGCATTGGTCGTGGTGGTCTGGGCCCCGCCGAAGGACTGCCCGTTCAGGCCGTTGCCGCTCGAATCGGTCACCTCGCCGGCGCTGCCCGTCCATGAGGTCTCGTCGAAGCGGTACTCGGCCACGGGCGACGGCGCCGTCGAGGCCCGCCGCAGCACCACCGACTGGCCCACGGAAACGGCGCCGGTGCCGGCCGTGCCGGTGCGCGTGCCGGTCGCTCCGGAACTCGCGCGGGTCTCGTCGCCGATCGCCAGCGAGACGCCGGTGCCGCCACCGGAATTGACGCCGGCGCGGTTGCGAAGCGGCGCGGCCGGCGTGATGGTGGTGGTGGCGGCATTGCCCAGGAAGGTCACCAGCATCCCGTTGGCCACCGTCGCGTTCACCGACGGCGCGGTCACGGTGGTGGAACTGGCATTGGACTGCCCGCCGTGCACGTCCACGGGACTGGCCGTGTCCACGCCGCGGTACGCGAGGATCGACGCGGCAGCGCGGGCGGAGGTGATGGTCCAGGAGTAACTCGCCGGCTCGGCGCCCGTGACCACCCGGTAGAAGAGGTGCTGGCGCATGGTGGTGCCGGCGGAATCGGCGCGCAGGGGCGTCCATGCCGCCGGCGCGGTGACGGCGGCGGTGTTGCGCACGGTAAGCACCGCCAGCATCACGTCGCCTGCGCGCACGTTGGCGGGCACGTTGACGGTGACGGTGGCGGCGTTGGCGCCGGCGGTGGACGCCTCGTGGAAGCCGACCAGCACCGCCCTCGCCTCGCCCCTGGCGAGGGCAAGGACGCAGAACAGGGCCAGGGCCTGCAGGATGCGTCTCATGGGTTCTCCAGGGCGGGCGGTGCCGCCCGCGGATCGGACCGGGGGATCGCCGCCGCCGCCCGGCCTCCTGCTCGTCGAGGCGCAACATCCATGCCGAGCCCGGCGGCTCAGTAGCTCTCCCGGCGGTAGATCAGGTCGGGCGTGTTCGTGTACAGGCCGAAGGCGGCACGTCCCGTGGGGTTCCGGTCCCAGGTGGCGGCACCGTCCCAGTTGCCCATCAGCCAGGGTGCGCTCGCGGCCGTGGTGGCGGTGGCGGCCCCGGCGCTGCAACTCTGGCCGGTCGCCGTCGAACCGAGGTTGGGCGTGAGGTCGACGGAGCCGCGCACGCCCGGCGCCGTGAGCCGGAACACCGACGAGACCCCCGATGCGAAGGTGATGCCGCCCGCGGTGGCAGGCGTGCCCGAGGTGTTGCACGCCGCGAGCGGCGCCGTGTAGGCGCCGAAGGCGAAATTCCGGTTGGTGAGCGTGGTGCAGGAGTCCTGGGTGTTGCGCACGAAGCCGCCGCCGTTCCAGAACTCCACCGACAGCGGCACCGGCAGGCCGAGCACGGGCGAACCGACCGCATTGCCCACCCGCAGCCTGCCGAAGCGGGCGCGGACCGGGCTCGCGGCGTTCAGCGCGCGGGCATCGCAGCCCCCGCCGCAGCCCGACGCCGATGCGTTCATGTCCCGGGCGGCCAGCCGGGCGCCATCGGGATCCGTCGCGATGACGCCCAGCACCAGGCTTTCGTACGGGCCATCGGGCGCCGGGAGCCGGGAAAACAGCACGGAGGCGGCACTCACCGCGTAGCTGCCGGCAACCCAGGTTCCGGCGGGCAACCCGGCGAGCCGGCCGCCGAGGTTGACCCCGGCGTCGGAATTCTCGGCCACCAGCGAGACCGATCCGACCGCGTATCCCGCCGTGCGGTAATTCTGGGTGCGCACGTTCAGGGCATTGCGTGCCTCGACGGTGAAGGCGAGCCCGAGCGCGGGCTGGTCCATGTACACGAAGCCGCTCGTTGCGCCGCAGAACGGGGTCACGGCCGCGCCCGCGAGGAGTTCGAAGCGATCGGGGAAGAAGCGGCCCACGGCCGCGGGCTGCCCGGCGGCGTTCACCGCCGTCCCGGTCAGGTCCACCCCCGCAGTGCCCAGATAGCCCGTGACGGTGGCATCGAGCCCGATGCTGCCCACTTCCGAATAGCGCAGGTCGGACACGGTGGCCACGCCGCCGGCGAACGCGGCCTGCGCCACGGTGGTGGTGCCCGTGAGCGTGCCCAGGACGCCGCCCGCCGGGCTGAAGAACGGGCTCGCGGTCGAGGCCGGTGCCAGTGTCGCGGGCCACGCGAAGCGCGCAGCCAGGCCGTTGTTGATCACGTTGGTGGTGCCGCTGTCAGGCAGGCCGTCGTTGTTGGCGTCGTCGGCCGCGTTCCAGAGATAGCCGCCCACCGTGGCGGAGAAGGTGTCACCGGCCGCCACGAACGCGCCACCTGACGTGGCGCTGCCGCCGGGATTGGTGACGGCACCCTTCGAGATACCCGTCACCGCCAGCGCGAAGGGCCGCACGGTGAGCAGCGTCGAACTGCCGGTGACGTCCACCGCGTTGGCGAAACTTCGCGAGTCGTCGCGAAGGTTGAGAACGTACTTGCCCACGTCGGTGGTGTTGAGGGTGAAGCTCGCCACCCCGCCGGAGAACGCGAGCGAGAGGTTGTTCGCGCCCGGCAGCGCCGAGGGCACGGCCGCGAGGTCGGTGCCCGGCGCGGGCGCATCGATGGATGGCGCCGTGGCGCCCGCCGGGTGCAGGGGATCCAGGCTGAGCCAGGCCTTGAGGTTGCGCGTGCCGGCGTATCCGTCGGCGATGGCGCAGTTCGCGGGCGTCTGGCTGACGTCGCGACGCCACAGCGTGACCCGCATGTCGTGGGGGCGTCCTGCCACCACGGTGCCCGCGCCCGCCACCAGCCCAGTGAGGTCTTCCTCCACGACGAAGGCATTGTCGGCGAAGGCGATGGCGCCGGAGACGCCGGTGGCGCTGGTGGTGACCGTGTCGGCCGCGGTGACCAGCACGCCCGAGTCGGCGCTCTGGTAGTTCAGCAGCAGCGTCACCACGCCGTTGTCCGCGGCGCGGAAGGTGTAGCTCGCCACCCCGTCGTTGCCGTTGCCGTTCTCGGTGACCGGACCCGAGGTGCCCGAGGCGGCCCAGCCGCCCCGGCCGGTGGAGGTGACGAGATTGACGGTGCCGGTGTAGGTGGTGAGCGTCGTCGCGGACGCGTTCAACGCCCGGATGGTCACCGACTGCGCGAGGCAGGTGCTGCCCGTGGCGGCCGTCGTCACCTGGAAGGCCGCCACGCCCGCGGGCGTGCAGGGATGGGTGAAGTCCCGATCGGCGGCGATCTCGGTTGCGGTGCGAACGGTGTTGTAGATGCGCACCTGGTCGATGATGCCGTTGGCGGAGTTCGGCACCGAGCCGTTCACCTGGTAGCCGCTGCTGTTGTCGCCGAAGATCAGGCTGCGCACGTTGCCCAGGCCGTTGCCGCCGCTGCTGATGTTGCGGCTCGCCAGGAGCGCGCCTTCGTAGTAGATGCGTTGCTGCCCGGACGGGAAGTCCCAGGTGACGGCCAGGTGCCGCCAGGTACCGGCCGGGACGCTCTGCGCTGCCGAGGTCAGGTTCTGGCCCTGGTCGTTGGCGGCCTCTGCCCCGAAGTTGAGCTGGCCGGCGCTGGTGAGCACCAGGTAGAAGAACTTGTCCACGTTGACGTTGCCGGTGGAATCGTCGCTGGCGTCGAAGAGCATGCGGTTGCCGCCGCCGACCCAGGCCGTGTTGCTGCGGTACCAGAGGCTGATGGTGCCGCGGTTGCCGATGCGGGTCTCCACGTCGATGGGCGTGCGGATGCCATCCACCTGGGCCACGGAGGCGTTGCTGGGAATGCTCACGCCGCGACAGACGCGACCGTCGGCAGTGCTCGCCGCATTGCCGCTGCGCTGGGCGGAATAGGCGCCGCTGCCGGTGTCCAGCACCTCGCCGGCGGCGCCGGTGTAGGCGGTCTGTTCGAAGCGGTACTCGGCGAGGGGGCCGCGGCAGGTGGTCGCTCCGGTCAGTCCGGTGTTCGTCGCGGCGTTGAAGGTGATGTTCGTGTTGTTGCCCACGTCCACCCGACCCGCGCCCACCAGCGCACCGTTGAGGCTGCCGTTGTTTCCGAACTGGATGCGGCCGGTTCCCGGCGTGTAGACGAGCCCCGTGACGCTCCAGTTGTTGCCGAGGTCGAAGTTGGCGTTGGGGTAGACGTACACGCGCAGGTTCGCGGGATCGCCGCCCGGATTGAGACGCACGTCGTTTCGAGAACCGAGGCTAGAACCGAGGAAGATGTTGACCGGGCCTGCCGGGGAGATGTTGAGCGTGAAGCCGTTGGGCAGGCTCAGGTTCTGGATGTAGTAGGTGCCCGGCCCGAAGGTGACGCTCGAGGCGTTCACGTTGAGCGTGGTGATGTAGTAGGTGCCGCCCGTGAAGGTGAATCCCGCGCTGTTGGCGGAGACCGAGGCGTACGTCCCCCCCGCCACCGGCGAGGTGCTGGTGTTCAGGGACGAGGTGAAGCTGGGGAAGGCCGCCGGGTCGAGCGGCGGCAGCGTGGCCGAGAGGTTGGTGCGCACCCCGCTGGCCTGCAGGACATTGCCGCTGCCCGAGATGGCATTGCCGTTCACGTTGGTCGTGCCGCCCCCGACCACCAGGTTGGCGCTGGATCCGGCGTGCAGCGGGTTCGCCACGGGGATGGGCCCGCACTGGGCGACGGCTGGTTCCGCTCGCAGCGCCAGCGCCGTGCCCGCGAGGAACACCGCAGCCATCACCGAACGCCTCCAGCGCACTCCACCGCTCATGCCCGACCCTTCCCTTGCGTGCCCGGCCCGCGGCTCAGGGACAACCGAAACGCGGCGCCGTGCCCGCCGGGTCGGTGCAACGCGACACGGTGGCCGCGAGCTGCCGCTCGATCGCGAAGGCGGTGCCCGCGCCCTGGCCGGCGGTGGCGGTGATGGTGTAGACGGCCACCGTGCGGTTGAGCTCGGTGGTGAGGGCGCGCGCGCAGGTGACGCTCACCGCGAGTCCGGGGAAGGCCGCGCCCAGCGCGGGCGAGGCGGGCGCGAAGCACGCCGGCGGCTGCGGGTTGCCGGGCACGGCCAGCGCCGGGTCGGCGTTGCCGGGATCGAGCACCTGCACCAGCCCCCACTCGATGCCCGCCTGCGCCGCCTGGTAGGCCCTGGCGCCGCCCACGTCGAGCGCCTCGTCGCTCGAGCGCAGGCCGGCCACGCGCACGATGAACAGCCCGAGCAGCGCCAGCACCACCAGCAGGAACAGCGCGCTGATGAGAGTGAAGCCCCGCGCCCGGCGCGGGCACTCAGGGGATGTTGGGAACATGGGCCTGTCCGAACAGCGAGACGGTCTCGCCTTCCTGGGTGACCGACAGACGCAGCGTCACCACGCCGTAGCGCAGCGCGAGCTCGTTGGCCGTGTACGTGAAGGCGCAGGCGGTGACGTTGGTGGCGAGCAGCGCCTGGCTGCCGCCCGTGGGTGGCGTGGCCTGGGCGGCGTTGATGCCGTAGTTCCAGTAGCGCCGCAGCACCCCCGCGGCGAGGTCGCATTCGTAGGTGACCGCATGCTGGACCACGTGGAAGCGCCGTCCCGGGCTCTGGAAGGGAAAGCGCTTCGGCGCGGCGAGGGTGATGGTGCTGCCCGCCACGGAGGCCACCGCCGCGCGGTTGTTGCTGGCGGCCTGGTAGGCATCGGCGCCGGCGAATCCGGTCCCGAGGTTGAAGATCACGAGCTGGTCGCCGGCGGCGATGGCAGGCACCGCACCGATGGCATCGAAGGCGGAGTCGCCCGCCGCGGCGTTGAAGTCGAGGATGTTCCCGCCCCCGCCGCCGTCGGGCTCGGCGCGGTAGCGCCCGCCACCGCTGGTGAGCAGGAACTCCAGGTGGTTGCCACTCACGCGCACGCTGTTGGGCAGGGCCAGGCGCAGGTCGCGGGTCACGCGCCGGTAGGCGGTGTCGGCGATGTCGGTGAGCGCGGCGCGGCGCGTGGTGTCGAAGTAGCCCTCCACGGGCTTGCGCAGGAACACCGCCACCATGGCGAACACGATGCCGGTGATGAGGATCACCGTCACCAGCTCGATGAGCGTCACGCCCGCCTGGCGGATTCGATGGCTCATGGGGGGCTGTTGGGCGCGTAGCGCGTGCGGTAGCCGGACAGGCTCACGGTCTCGCCGCGGCCGGTGGCCGTCACGGTGACGAGCAGCGCCTGGCCCGCGGCGAGGCCGAGGCCGCCGTCGGTGACCTGCACCGAGGCCGAATAGCCGGCCAGGCCAGACAGCGCAGTGCCCTGCAGGTCGAGGATCGGCGACATGGAGAAGCCGTTGTAGTCGTTGACGTTGTCGAACGGCGTGGTGGTGCTGTAGCGGCTCTCGCCCGCCTCCGGACCCGGCGCCTCGGCGATGGTGCACCCCGCCGGGCTCGTGGCGCTGGTTACGGCCGGGTCGTCCGGATCGCAGTAGGTGAAGGGCATGAGCTGCACTTCCTCGAGCAGCGACTCGGCGATGGCCAGCAGCTGCTTGCGCACCAGCGGATCAGCGCTCTTCTGGGCGGTGATGTTGAGCACCCCCAGCACCCCCACCACCGCGATGCTGACCACGACGATGAACAGGATCAGTTCGATGAGGGAGATGCCCGCCTCGCGGCGCGGCATGCGGCGCTCAGGGATGGACATGGCCGGTCTCGGCTTCCACCGTGAAGCTGCGGCTCAGCCCCCCACCCGCCACGGTCACCACCGAGGCCACGCTCGGGCGACCCAGGGCATCGAAGGAGAAGGACGCGCCGGTGATGGTCACCCCGGACGCCGGAGACACCACCAGGTCGCCGCCGCGGGAGGGATCGGGAACGGGCGAGCCGCAGCTGCCGCTGCCGTAGCACACCGCGAGGCTGCTGCCGGTCACCTGCACGAACACGGAGGCCCGGCTGGCGATTGCCACCTTGTGGGCGTGGCGCACGGCGGACAGGGCCTCGTCGTAGGCGCCCTGGAACTCGATCTGGCTGCGCGACAGGAAGCGCGGCACGATGGCGGCGGCGAGAACACCCAGCAGCACGATCACCACCACGAGTTCGGCAAGCGTGAAGCCGCGCTGGGGGCGCGGCTTCAGGGGTCGGACCTTGGTCTCGGCAGGCATGTCGGCACCCGCCGGGCCAGTGCTGCCCATGACGGGCAGCACTCGCCGCGTGGACGGATCAGGGATTGACGCAGATCACCGTGGCATTGGCGGTGATGGCCGTGTCCTGGGCGTTCTGCACGACGCAGGTCACCGTGCCGCCATCGCCCGCCGTGCTGCAGTTGCCCGCCGCGGCGGTGAACTGGTAGCCGGAAGGCAGCGCGCCGCCGGTGAGCAGGGGTCCGAGGATCCCGGTCGTGCACACGTTGGCCTGGTTCAGCGGGATGGTCGCGGGATTGGAGCTGTTGGCCTTGCGCGCGCCGTAGTTGATCGCGGACCCGGAACTGATGGCGCCGGCCACACCCTGGGTGGCGGAGCGGCGTGCATCGGTGCTCAGGTCGATGAAGCGCGGCAGGGCCACGGCGGCCAGGATGCCGAGGATCACGATCACCACCACCAGTTCGATGAGGGTGAAGCCTTTGTTGCGAGCCTTCATGAGATGTCTCCGATCGGAAAAAGGGCTACCGCTGTGCGTTGTGGGTCTTGGGTCGGTCGTCTTCGCGTCTTGACATTGCGAAAACCGTGCCCGATCAGGCCCTAGCAGCCGGCGCTGATGAGGTTGCCGATCACGGCCGCCTGCCCCTGCGCCGCCGCTTCCGTGTAGGTGAACTGGCACTGCCCGGCTTGACCGCCCACAACGGCGAAGGTCGCGATGTTGCCGCTGAAGGTGATCGTGAGGCCGTCCGCCGCGGCATTGATCTGGGCTGCCGCCACGATCCCCGGATTCGACGATGCCGGGTACTGGTTGACCATGGCCACGGCGACACCATCCATGTCCACGGTGCCGCCGGTGGCCGTGCAGGTGGCGAGGTTCTGCCCGCCCTGGGTGATGCGGATGCCCGACAGGTCCACCTGGCACTGCGCCTTGGCCAGCGCCGCGGCCGCCCGCACCGATCCATAGATGGCGTTGAGCTTCGCCACCCTCGCCTGGCTCTGGAGGTTGATGTAGCGGGGCAGCGCGAAGGCGGCCAGGATGGCGATGATGGTGATCACCACCACGAGTTCGATCAGCGTGAAGCCCGTGACCTTATTTCTCATTTCCGTCAACCTCTTAGGCTGGATACCTCGAGTCTGGCGGCAGTTTATCACCGCAAGACACTGGGACAAAAACGTTTATCGATCAAGCACCTGCTGTGCCAGCGATCAGAACCATTCGTACGGACGAGCCAGCACCACCGCCGCCCCCTCCCATGGCAGGCTGCGTGCCGCCTGCGCGGTTGCCGCGGATGGCTCGCGCCGGACGAAGCGCACCCTCACCTCCCGGCGCCCCTCCGCATCCGGCAAAAAGTGCCGCTGCAAGGACGGGCGGTACACCAGTTCGCGCGCCAGCCGGTCGTAGAACCAGATGCCGTCGCCCGCGCCCGCCGGCGCCGGGCCATCGAACTCCCCGGCGTAGTTGGGTGGCACCACGCCGAGCCATCGCACCGGATTGGTCTCCGGCATCGCGATCTCCTGTCCCAGCGCCCGCGCCACCACCGCCTCGGCTCGCCGCACGTGCAGGCCGGCGCGCATGCTGGTGACGGTGAGCTCCACCATGGTCTTCTCCGCATACTCCTCGTAGTAGAGGAGCCGCTCCAGCAGCACCGCCATGAGCGCGACGACCAGCACCAGAGGCAGCATCACCTCGAAGCGCACCCGCCCGCCTTCCCGGCGCCGCGCCATCACCCTCGCCGCTCACCGCTTGTTGAACGCAGCCGACCCGAGGTCCCAGATCGGCAGGAACACGCCCAGCGCCAGGATCAGCACCAGCACGCCCAGGCCGACGATGAGGATGGGCTCGATCTGCGAGCCGAGGCTCTTCAATTCGTACTCCACCTCGCGCTGGTACATCTCGGCCACCTCTTCCATCATGTCGTCAACCGCGCCGGACTCCTCGCCCACGGCCACCATCTGCAGCACCACGGGCGTGAAGAACCCGGCGTTGGCCGCGGTGCGCAGCACCGACTCGCCGCGCTCCACGCCTTCGCGCATCTTCTCGATCTGGCTGGCGATCCAGCGGTTGTCCACCGTCTGCGCCACCAGCATCAACCCCTGCACCACGGGCACGCCACTGCGGGTGGCCAGCGCGAAGCTGCGCGCGAAGCGCGCCAGCGTCGCCTTCAGCATGATCTTGCCGGCGATGGGCATGCGCAGCTTCAGCCGGTCCCATTCCAGCTCGCCGGCGGGCGTGCGCGTCCACCACTGGAACAGCGCCCACGCGCCCACGACGATGCCGACCATCAGCCACCACCACTGGACGGTGAAGTCGGACACGCCGATGAGGATGCGCGTCATGAGCGGCAGCTCGGCATTGAAGCCCTTGAACACCTTGGCGAAGGCCGGGATCACGAACACGTTGATGATGGCCATGGCGAGCACCATGGCGATCACCACGAAGGCCGGGTAGCGCAGCGCCGACTTCACCTGGCCGCGCATGAACTCCTGGAACTCCAGGTGGTGGAACAGGCGCAGGAACACCTCCTCGAGGCGCCCCGTGCCCTCGCCCACCCGCACCATGGCCAGGTAGAAGGGCGAGAACACGCCCTTCTGGCGCGCCATCGCGGACGAGAGCTCGCGCCCGGAGTCGAGGCCCTGGCGGATGCCCTGCAGCACCTCGCGCATGGTGGGGTTCACCGCCGACTCCTGCAGGCCGCCGAGTGCCCGCATGATGGGCACGCCGGCCTTGAGCAGCGTGTGCAGCTGGCGGCTGAACAGCATCAGGTCCGCGGTCTCGATCTTCTGGCGGAACAGGCCGCCCTTCGGACCGGAGGACGCGGCCGCCTGGGCCGGCGCGCGCGTGGTGCCCACGAGGTCGATGGGCGTCACGCCGCTGGCCGACAGCGAAGAGGCCACGGCGCCGCTGTCGGCCCCCTCCAGGACGCCGGTGACCACTTCGCCGGCTCGGTTGCGGCCGCGATAGCTGAAGAAGGGCACGGCGCTCAGTCCTCGAGCTCGCTGGCCGCGCTCATGGCTTCCTCGGGCGTGGTGCGGCCGCGCACCACCAGCTCGAGGGCAGATCGGCGCAGCGTGCGCCCGCCCATCTGGCGGCGCGCGGCCTCCAGGAAGGTGTTGGTGTCGCCGGTGTTGGCCGCCTCCACCACCGGGCGGGTCATCTCGAGCATCTCGTAGATGCCGATGCGGCCGGAGAACCCGGTGCCGTTGCAGCGCTGGCAGCCCGCGCCCTTGCGGTAGGGGAAGCTGTCCACGCGGTCCCCCACGTCGACGCGCAGCCACTCGCGCTCGTGCGGCTGGAGGGTGTGGGGCTGGGCACAGGATTCGCAGTTGGTGCGCACCAGGCGCTGCGCGATCACGAGCTGCAGCGACATGGAAACCATGTACGCGGGTGCCCCCATGTCCATGAGGCGGATCGGCGTGCTGATGGCGTCGTTGGTGTGCAGCGTGGAGAACACCATGTGGCCGGTGATGGCCGCGCGCAGGCCGGTCTCCACCGTGGCGCGGTCGCGCATCTCGCCCACGAGGATCACGTCAGGATCCTGGCGCAGCGTGGAGCGCAGCACGCGCTCGAAGCTGAGTTCGATCTTCTCGTTGACCTGCACCTGGTTGATGCCGGGCAGGCGATACTCCACCGGATCCTCCACGGTGATGATCTTGCGGCTGCGGGTGTTGAGCTGCTGCAGGGCCGCGTAGAGGGTGGTGGTCTTGCCCGAGCCCGTGGGACCGGTGACCAGCACCATGCCGCTGGGTCGCTCGATGATCTTCTGGATGCGCTCCAGGATCGGGGCCGGCATGCCCAACCGGTCGAGCGTCAGGATGCCGCCGCTCTGGTTGAGCAGCCGCATCACCACCGACTCGCCGAACTGCACCGGCATGGTGGACAGGCGCACGTCCACCTGCTGGTTGCGCACCCGCATGTTGAACCGCCCGTCCTGGGGCAGGCGCTTCTCGGAGATGTCCAGCCCGGAGATCAGCTTCAGGCGCAGCACCAGCGGGCTCGCGATCTTGGCGTCCGCCTCGGTCTGGACGTGCAGCACGCCGTCGATGCGGAAGCGGATCACCACCTTCGATTCCTGCGGCTCGATGTGGATGTCCGAGGCGCGCACCTGCATGGCGTCCTCGAACACCGTCTGCAGCAGCTTGACGACCGGCGCGTCCTCCACCGTGGCGGGCAGGCTCACGCCGGCGAAGTCCACGCCGGCGTCGCCGATCTCCTCGCCAAGTTCCTGCACCAGGCCGGAGATCTGCTCGGTGCGCCGGTACAGCCGGTCGATGGTGCGCAGCAACTCCGACTCGGAGACCACCGCCAGCTCGATGTCGCGCCTGAGCTGGCGCGACAGCTCGTCGTAGGCGTTCAGGTCGGTGGGATCCACCATGCCCACGCGCAGCGTCGAGCCACGGTCCTCGAGCACCACCGCGCGGAAGCGGCGCGCCTGCGACTCGGGCAGCCGGGCCAGGTGCTCGGGCTCCACGTCGAAGGTGCGCAGGTTGACGTAGGGGATCTTCAGCTGGCGGGCGAGCGCCTCGCAGATCTGTTCCTCGGTGACGTAGCCGGACTCGATGAACACGCGCCCCAGGCGCCGTCCGCTGCGCTTCTGTT
>CAZXJW010000051.1:0-14748 GCA_964641005.1 uncultured Rhodocyclaceae bacterium | reverse complement strand
GAACAGCAGGGCATTCTGCGGGTCGAGCACGTGCAGGCCGGACTCGGCCGCCACGTCGGCCAGCTTCATCATCAGTTCGAGCTCGACGAGATCGGTCTTGGGCGAGATCACCAGGACGGCCTTGCCGATGGTGCCCGCCGAGATGCCCGAGCCCCAGACGTTGCGATCGTCGTCGCCATCCTCGTCCTCGTCGCTGAGGTCGGGGTACACGGCGGTGATGGCCTTCACGAAGGCCTCGAAACGCTCGTGGTCTTCGAAGGTGCCGTTGCGCGGCGACCGGATGAAGCTCTCCGCCTCGGCAAGGGTCTTGACCTTCGGGGCATGGAACAGCTGCAGGATGAAGCTCATGGGCATGAATCCTCGCCGGGCGGGAAGGGGCCGGCTCGTCCCGGGGACATGCAAGGGATGCGCCCGATCCGGGCGTTGCTGCGACGCAACATCCCTTAGGTCCCGGCCTCGGGCTCCTGGCAGGCGCCGGCATCCACCCGGATCACCTCGCCCAGCGCAGGCACGCGGAATCCGCTCACCCCGGCCGCGATCGCCGCCTCGCGCGCCAGCCGCGGTGGTTCGTCGAGGGGCTCGTCGCCTAGCTGGAAGGTGCCCCAGTGCACGCCCAGACCCGTGCAGGCTCCAACCCGCACCTGCGCCTTCACCGCCTCGGCCGGTGCGAGGTGATCGCGGCCCATGAGTTCGGCGGGCAGCACGGGCGCGATGGGAAGCGCCGCGACATGGATCGGACCCGCCCGCTCGCGCACGTCGTCGAACATCGCCTCGGCCCACCCCGTGTCGCCGGCGAAATAGAGCCGGCGCCCCTCGTGTTCCACGATCCAGCCGCCCCACAGCATGCGGTCGCGGTCGCCGAGGCCGCGGCCGCTGAAGTGGAGTGCCGGCACGAAGCGCACCGCGGTCGATCCGAACTGCACCCTTTCCCACCACTGGAGATCGCGGCCGGGCTGGCCGGTCTCGCGGGCGAACCAGCCGGCGCTGCCGGTTCCGGCCAGGAACATCGGCGGGCCGCCCTTCTGCATCGCCAGGGCACGCACCGTGAGCCGATCGAGGTGGTCGTAGTGGTTGTGCGACACCAGCACGACGTCGATGCGGGGCAGCGCCTCCAGCGTCAGGGGCAGGGGTTCTCGGCGCGCGGGGCCGAAACCCTGCACCGGCGCGGCATACGGCGAGAGCACCGGGTCGGTGAGCATCCACAGACCGCCGACGCGTACCAGCAGCGTGGCATGACCCAGCCACGCCACCGCGAAGCTCTCGGGTGCCATCGCCGCGGGATCGAGAGCCACGCGCGCCGCGGGCCCGGCGGCGGGCGCCGTCCCCGTGAGCTGGACCCACGTGCGCCTCAGGATGTAACCCAGCGGCACGCGGCGCGCCGGCTCGATGCCCGTGCCATAGGCGTTGCGGTGCACGGCCGGATCGCCGCGCTCGCCCGCGTGACCGAGCGCGAGGCCCGCCAGCGCCGCCGCCACCACCAGCGACGCGCCAACGGCCGCGCCGCGCCGCTTCGCGCGACCATTCATGCATCCCACCTCCGTGGCGGCGACTGTGCGACGCGGAGTTGACGTTGTCAACATGAAGCCCGCCCGGAGGCTCGACAAGCCACGGCGCGCGCCCTTACCCTGCGCGCCCGGCCAACCGATTCCGCGAGGACCTCCACCGTGCAATACACCCGCCTCGGCAGCACCGGCCTGAAGGTGTCGCGCATCTGCCTCGGCTGCATGAGCTACGGCGCGCCCGAGCGCGGCCGGCATCCGTGGACGCTCGACGAGGCTGCCAGCCGCCCCTTCATCCGCAAGGCGCTCGACCTGGGCATCACGTTCTTCGACACCGCCAACTCCTACTCCGAGGGCACCAGCGAGGAGATCGTGGGCCGCGCGCTGCGCGAGATGGCCGATCGCGACGAGATCGTGGTGGCCACCAAGGTGTTCTTCCCCACCAGGGGCGGGCACAACGTGCACGGCCTGTCGCGCAAGTCCATCTTCCACAACATCGACGCCAGCCTGAAGCGCCTGGGCATGGACTACGTGGACCTCTACCAGATCCACCGCTGGGACTACCGCACGCCCATCGAGGAGACCATGGAGGCGCTGCACGACGTGGTGAAGGCCGGCAAGGCACGCTACATCGGCGCCTCGTCCATGTTCGCGTGGCAGTTCGCCAAGGCCCGGCACGTGGCCGAGCGCCACGGCTGGACGCCCTTCGTCACCATGCAGGACCACTACAACCTGCTCAACCGCGAGGAGGAGCGCGAGATGCTGCCGCTGTGCGCCGACCTGGGCGTGGGCGTGATCCCCTGGAGCCCGCTGGCGCGCGGCCGGCTCACCCGCGACTGGAGCGAGAGCACCGAGCGCGAGCGCACCGACGACCTCATGGGGCCGCTTTACGCGAAGACCCTCGAGTCCGACCGCGCCATCGTCGAGCAGGTGGCCGCCATCGCCGCGCGGCGCGGCATCCCCCGGGCGCAGGTGGCGCTGGCCTGGCTGCTGTCGAAGCCCGTGATCAGCGCGCCCATCGTGGGCGCCACGAAGGTGCAGCACCTCGACGACGCCGTGGCGGCGCTCGAGGTGAAGCTCACCACCGAGGAGATCACCGCCCTCGAGGCGCCCTACGTGCCGCACGCGGTGGTCGGGTTCAGCTGAGCATGGCGGTGCAGGACGCGGTTTTTCGCCTGGACGGGCGCACGGCGCTGGTCACGGGTGCGAGCGCGGGTCTCGGCGAGGGTATCGCGCGGGCCTTCGCGCGGGCCGGCGCGGAGGTGGTGCTGGTGGCGCGCTCGCGCGAGGCGCTGGAGGCGGTGGCCACGCGCATCCGCGGCGAGGATGGACGCTGTCGCGTGGCGCCCTGCGACGTCACCGACTCGGCGGCGCTGCGCGCCCTGGTGGAGTCGCTGCCCGCGCTCGACGTGCTGGTGAACAACGCCGGCACCAACTTCCCCGAACCCGTCACGGAGGTGTCCGACGAGCACCTCGACACGCTGCTGACGCTCAACGTGCGCGCGGTGTTCGTGGCCGCCCAGGCCGCCGTGCGGCGCATGCTCGCCGACCCCGACCGCAGGGCTCGCGGCGGCGCCATCGTGAACATGTCCTCGCAGATGGGCCACGTGGGTTCGCCGGGGCGCAGCGTGTACTGCATGACCAAGCACGCGGTGGAAGGGCTCACCAAGGCCCTGGCGGTGGAACTGGCACCCGCGGGCATCCGCGTCAATGCGGTGGCACCCACCTTCGTGGACACGCCCATGATCCGCCGCATCATGGCCACGCCCGAGAAGCGCGACTTCATCCTCGGCCACATCCCCATGGGCCGCATGGCCAGCGTCGAGGAAGTGGCGGCCGCGGCCCTCTACCTCGCGTCACCGGCGAGCGGCATGGTCACCGGGACGTCGCTGGTGGTGGATGGCGGGTGGACTGCTCAATGACGAAATCGGGCGGCGCTTCCTGACCGCGGTCATCGTCGGCGCAGGACCAGTTCCGTGCGCGTCTGCACGGTCTCGAACTGCCGCAGGAAGTTCTGCCCGAGCAGGCCGGTCGCGCCCAGGCCTGGGCTGACGGCCACGCTCAGCCCCGCGACCTCGAGGCACGCGCCGCGCACGGTTTCGCTGCGGGCGATGCTGCCCTGCACGGGGCCGGCAGCGGTGTTGAACATGGCCGGCGTGCCGCCGGAGAGCCGGGCGCGGCGGGCGAGGCCGGCATCGATGGTGACGTAGCTCGCGCCCGTGTCCACCAGGAAGCGCACCGGCATGCCGTTCACGGCGCCCTCGAGGTAGAAGTGGCCATCGCGCGCCACGGGAATGCGCAGCTCGCGACCGGACGCGCCTTCGCCGCAGCCGTCCACCACGGCCGGCGGTGCAGTGGCCGACTGCGCCAGGTACCAGCCCGCGCCGATGATGCCCAGCCAAACCACCACCAGCACCAGCGTCCTCACGCCGTCTCCCGCCCGTTCACTCGCGCCCGCGCGGCTCCGGGATCAGCCGCCACGTAGCACCGCGCCCAGGCGCTCATTCGAGCTTCACGCCCAGCGCGGCCACGGAGCGCCCCCAGTACTCGCGATCGGCACGCAGTTGCCGCGCCAGCGCGTCGGCGCCGGCGGCTTGCGGTTCGTAGCCCAGCGCCCGCAGCCGCGTGGCCAAGACGGGATCGGCGACGGCCTTCGCCACCGCGCCGCCCAGGCGCTCCAGCACCGCGGGCGGCGTGCCGGCGGGCGCGAACAGCGCCACCCAGCCGGTGACCTCCAGGTCTGCCACGCCCGCCTCGCGAAGCGTGGGTACCTGGGGAAGCAGAACACTGCGCGAGGGGCCGGTCACGGCGAGCGCACGCAGCCGCCCCGCCTCCACCTGCGGCACGGCGGTGGCGAGGAAGTCGAACATGAAGGCCACCTGCCCGCCCATGACGTCGGCGGCGGCCAGGGCATTGCCCTTGTAGGGCACGTGGCGCAGCGGCACGCCGGTGCGCAGCGCGAGCAGCGCGCCCGCGAGGTGGTTGGTCGCGCCGGGGCCGGCCGATCCATAGGCGAGACCATCGGGCGTGCGCTTCGCGAGCGCCACGAGTTCGGCGACGCTGCGCGCGGGCAGCTCGGGCCCGGTCACCAGCACCATGGCATAGCCGCACAGCAGCGACACCGGCGCGAAGTCGCGCACCGGGTCGAAGCCCAGCTTCGCGTTGAGCGCGGGATGGATCGCATGACTCCCGGTGGTGGCGAGAAGGAGCGTATGGCCGTCGGCCGCGCCGCGCGCCACGGCCACGGAACCCACCGCGCCATTGGCGCCCGGTCGCGACTCCACCACCACTGGCTGCCCGAGATCCGCACGCAGCCGCTCGGCGAACAGCCGCGCCACGCCATCCACCGGGCCGCCCGGCGCGAAGGGCACCACCAGCTTCACGGGCTTCGCGGGCCATGCCTGTGCCCGCGCCGGTGACGCCGCGAGTCCGATCACGCATACTGCGACGCCGATGGCGGCCCGCAGCCGCAGGCAAGAGGAATCCAACGCAACGCTCCCGTGATGATCCGCTTCGACGACTTCGTCCCCGGCAATGTGCTCGGGGTTCACCGCGAGACGCTGGACGGGGAATGGTTCGGGCGATGGCGCGAGGTGCTCGGCGTTTCGCCGCCCACCGCCGGCGGTCTGGCCATGGCCTTCGCCATGCGCGCCTACCTCACGATTCTGCCAGAGCGGCCCGGCGGCAACATCCACGCGCGCCAGCGCCTTCGCCTGCACGGCTGCATCGCACCGGGCGACACCATCGAGGCCACGCTGGCCTGCACCGGCCGCGAACTGAAGAACGACCGCCGCCGCGTGGCGCTCCAGGTGCAGGCCACGCGCGGGGGCGCACCGCTGTTCGAGGCCGAGATGACCATCTACTGGGCGGCATAGCGCGGGCGACCCGCCCGGTCCGCGCGCAGCCGCCACGCCTGGCGCACGCCACCCCCGCAGGCCGCCCCCGTCCAGTCACCGAGCCCCACATGCCCTCACGCCCCGCCTCGCTCCATCCTGCCGCGCTCACCGTCACGCAGGACATGCTCGCCCCCTACGGCGCGCTCACCCGCGACTCCAATCCCATCCACACCGACACCGCCTTCGCCGCCGGCACGTCCTTCGGCCGCTGCATCGCCCACGGCACGCTGTCCCTCAACGCGCTGTGGCAGGCCATCGCGGCGAGCTTCCCGCCCGAGGATGCAGAGCGGGCCGACCTCGACATCCGCTTCACCGCACCGGTGTACCCCGGCGAGACGGTGGAGGGCGGCGGCACGCGTCGCGAGGACGGCGGCTACGACGTGTGGGTACGCGCCGGCGAGCGCACCGTCATCGCCGGCACCCTGGTGCTGCCGTGACGGCGCTGC
Source organism: uncultured Rhodocyclaceae bacterium (assembly GCA_964641005.1). GTDB lineage: Bacteria > Pseudomonadota > Gammaproteobacteria > Burkholderiales. The sequence goes on along the minus strand of CAZXJW010000051.1, from coordinate 8,907 downwards.
GCGAGGCGCTGCTCGCCGGCCGGCGCGCGCTGGTCACCGGCGGTGGCACCGGACTGGGCAAGGCGATGGGCCGGCGCTTCATGGAACTGGGCGCGGACCTGGCCATCTGCGGCCGTCGCGAGGCGGTGCTCGCGGACACGGCGCGCGAGTTCGAGGCCGCCTTCGACCGCCCCGTGCAGTGCATCGCCTGCGACGTGCGTGAACCCGCCCAGGTGGCGGCCATGATGGAGGCGGCCTTCGCGCACTCTCCGGTGGACATCCTGGTGAACAACGCCGCCGCCAACTTCGTGGCGCGCAGCGAGACGCTGTCGCACCGCGCCCTCGACGCCGTGCTGGGCATCTCTCTGCACGGCGCCGCCTACTGCACCCTCGAGGCGGGCCGGCGCTGGATCGCGGCGGGCGCGCCGGCGGTGGTGATCTCCATCGTCACCAGCTATGCCTGGCACGGCTCGCCCTACGTGCTGCCGTCCTCCATGGCCAAGGCCGGCCTGCTCGCCATGACGCGCAGCCTCGCCGCGGAATGGGGGCGGCACGGCATCCGGCTGGTGGCCATCGCGCCGGGATCCTTTCCCACGCAGGGCGCGTGGGAGCGGCTGGTGCCGCGCGAGGACCTCGCGAAGCAGCACGAGACGCGCAACGCGCTCGGCCGGCCCGGCCGGCCGGAGGAGATCGCGGAACTGGCAGCCTTCCTGGCGAGCGACGCGGCCGGCTACATGACCGGGGAGTGCGTCACCATCGACGGCGGGCGCTTCGTGCGCAACGCCGGCACCTTCTCCTTCCTCGACGCGCTCACGGACGAGGAATGGGCAGCCATGCGGCCGCCTCGTCCACCCGTCAGACCCTGAAGCGGCCCACGATCGCGGCGAGCGCCCGGGCCCGCCGCGTCGGGTCGGCCCCCACCTCCAGCGCGCGGGCTACCCGGGCGCCGTTCTCTTCGACCCGAAAGGCGCCAGCAACGGCTCCTGTCAGCCCGCCGCCTCGAGCATGGCGTGCAGCAGCACGTTGCAGCCCGCCTCGAGGTGCTCGGGACGGGCGTTCTCCAGTTCGTTGTGGGACAGCCCGCCCTCGCAGGGCACGAAGATCATGGCCGTGGGCGCCACGCGGGCGAGGTGCACGGCATCGTGGCCCGCCCCGCTCACGATGGGCCGGCTGGACAGGCCGAGCGCCGCCGCGGCGCGCCGCACGCCCTCGACCCGCACCGGATCGAAGCGGCAGGACTCGAAGCGCGAGACGGCCTCGATGGAGAACGCGGTGCCGGTGGCCGCGCCGATGGCTGCGCAGGCCTCGCGCAGCGCAGCCTCCATGGTGTCGAGCGTGGCAGCGTCCGCATGGCGCAGGTCGGCGCTCAGCCTTGCCTCGCCGGGCACCACGTTGATGGAATTCGGGCTCGCCTGGATGAAGCCCACGGTGCCGCGCCCGTCCGGCGCGTGATCGAGGGCGATGCGGTGGACGGCCTCCACCACCCGCGCGGCGGCCAGCAGCGCGTCGCGGCGAAGGTGCATGGGCGTGGGGCCTGCGTGGGCATCCTGGCCGGTGATGCCGATGCGGAACCAGCGCAGCCCCATCACGCCCGAGACGACGCCGATGGTGGTGGCCGTGTCCTCGAGCACCGGGCCCTGCTCGATGTGGGCCTCGAAGTAGGCTTCGGGCCGGGGCTCGCCGCAGGCGGCCCCGCCGGCGTAGCCGATGCGCGCCAGTTCCTCGCCCACGCTGCGGCCGTCGAGGTCGCGGGCCGCGAGCACGGACTCCACGCTGAAGGCACCGGCGAACGCGCCAGAGCCCATCATCACCGGCTGGAAGCGTGAACCCTCCTCGTTGGTCCACACGGCCACCTCGAGCGGTGCGGCGGTGCGCACCGTCGCGTCGTCCAGGGTGCGCATCACCTCCAGCGCCGCCAGCACACCGTAGTTGCCGTCGAACTTGCCGCCCGAGGGCTGGGTGTCGATGTGGCTGCCGGCCATCACCGCGCGACGGGACGGGTCGGTGCCGGGCCGCCGCGCGAACAGGTTGCCCACGCGGTCGATGCGCAGTTCCAGGCCGGCCTCTCGCGCCCAGGCGCAGAACAGGTCGCGGGCCTCGCGATCGAGGTCGGTGAGGGCGAGGCGGCGCACGCCGCCCTTGTCGGTGGCGCCGATGCGCGCCAGCGCCATGAGCGAGGCCCACAGGCGCTGGCCGTTCACGCGAAGGGTTTCCTGCTTTCCCATGGAGGCTCCCGTTGCGCCACGCGGGCGGCGCGAGCCGCGATGGTAAACGCCCGGGCCGCTAACGGCTGACGCGGTTGCGGCCCTTCTCCTTGGCGCGATACAGCGCCCCGTCGGCGGCCTTGAGCACCGCCTCGGGGCTGCGATGGCGATCGTCGCGCTCGGCCACCCCGAAACTCGCGGTGACCGACACGCTGCCCCGGGCGCGCGCACCGCGGCCACGCCGGCCACGGCCCTGCTCGGGCTCGCGATCCGCGGCGCGGATCGCAAGGGTGTAGCCCTCGATGTCGGCCCGCACGGCCTCCAGGTGCGGAATGGCCTCCCGGGCGCGCAGGCCCTCGAACACCACCGTGAACTCCTCGCCGCCATAGCGGTACACGCGTCCGCCGCCCCCCACGCGCTCCAGGCGCGAGGCCACCATGCGCAGCACCTGGTCGCCCACGTCGTGGCCGTGGGTGTCGTTGAACTTCTTGAAGTGGTCCACGTCCGCCATGGCCAGGGTGTAGTGCTCGCCCAGCGAGAGCAGGCGCTCGTTCAGCGCGCGGCGGCTGGGCAGTCCCGTGAGTTCGTCGCGGAACGCCAGCCGGAAGGCATCCTGGAGCACGCCCACCGCCACGATGGCCGCGGCGAAGGTCAGGAACACCGGCAGCGCGAGCCAGGTACCCGCCTGCAGGCCGCCCGCAGCCACCGCCACCAGCGCGCCGGCGATGCCCGCCTCGATGGCGGAGCGGCGCAGCACGGCCACCACGCCGGCCACCGCCACGCCGGCGAGCGCCGCGCCCAGCCCCACGGGCGGCAGCGGATGCAGCCAGGCGGGATCGAGCAGCGGCGGCGCATGGCGGGCGAAGGCGAGCACCGCGGCCGGCCGGGTATCGAGCATCCAGGCGGCCACCAGGCACTGGGCGAATATGGCACCCAGCCGACGCAGGCCGTAGGGGCTGAGGAATCCGCGCTCGCGCAGCAGCGCCAGCACCGCGAAGTTCACGGGCAGCAGCATGGCCACCATGGCCACCAGCGCGGCCGAGGCCGTGTCCCCGCCGTCGCCCCGCCAGCGGAAGGTGGCCGAGTAGGCGATCACCAGCCAGAGAACGACGAGCATGGCGCGGCTGCGGTTGAAGGCCATGGCGATGGCCGCGGCGAAGGCCATGACGGTCCAGGGACCGAGGCTGCGCAGCCCCGCGAGTTCCGGCGGCAGCGCCTGCAGCAGGGGCATGGCGAGCTGCGCCGCCGTCACCAGCAGGACGGGCGCGAGGAACAGCGTGGCGGCGCGCAGCGTATTGTTCACGTCCTTCAGGTCTCCGAAGGCAATCTCCAGAATCGTTATCGGCACGCAAAGCCGGATCCTGAGTGTCGCGTGGCAGCGACGCCCATCGTCGAACTTCCGCGTGCATCCCTTTGACCGGAAAGGAGCAAGAAGGTGACCAGCATCGTGCTGTGGATCGTGGCGGCGATCCTGGTGATCACGGGCGTGGCCGGAACGCTGCTGCCGCTGCTGCCCGGCGTGCCGCTGGTGTTCCTCGGCCTGCTCCTTGGCGCGTGGATCGACGGCTTCGAGAAGGTGGGCCTCTGGCCGCTGCTGCTGTGCGGCGCGCTCGCCGCCATCGCGCTGGCGGTGGATTTCCTCGCCTCGGTGGAGGGGGCGCGCCGGTTCGGCGCGGGCCGGCTGGCGGTGATCGGCGCCGGCGCGGGTTTCGCCGTGGGGCTGTTCTTCGGCCTGCCGGGCATGATCGTGGGGCCCTTCGCCGGTGCGGCACTGGGACAGATTGCCGCGGGCGGCACGGTGAAATCCGCCGGCCGGGCCGGGGTAGGCACGCTCGCCGGGCTGGTGCTGGGCAGCGCGGCGAAGCTCGTGCTGGCACTGGCCATGGTGGTGGTGTTCCTGGGGGCGCTGGCGACCTGAGCCGGGGCGCCGCGCGCGTACAATCCGCGGCTTCCCTCACTCGCCCCCTGTGCGCCACTGGCGCGCGGGAGAACCACACACGGAGCCAGACCCATGAGCGTGAGCCCCCTGCGCCGCGACGCCGGAATGTTGCAGTTCCAGAACCTGATCGACGGACGCTGGCAGGCGGCCTCCGACGGCCGCACCCTGGATGCCATCTCGCCCAGCGACGGCAAGGCCTTCGCCACCATGGCACGCGGCACGGCGATGGACATCGACGACGCGGTGAAGGCGGCCCGGCGGGCCTTCGAGGAAGGCCCCTGGGGCCGCATGACCGCGCTGGAGCGCGGCCGCCTGATGATGAAGCTCGGCCAGAAGATCCTCGATCACTTCGACGAACTGGCCGACCTGGAGGCGCGCGATACCGGCAAGCCCATGAAGCAGGCCCGCGCCGACATCACCGCCGCGGCGCGCTACTTCGAGTTCTACGGCGCCGGGGCGGACAAGGTGCACGGCGAGGTGATCCCGTTCCTCGAAGGCTACATGGTCACCGTGCTGCGCGAGCCCAAGGGCGTCACGGGCCACATCATCCCCTGGAACTACCCGGCGCAGATGTTCGGACGCACCCTCGCCCCGGCGCTGGCCATGGGCAACGCCACGGTGCTCAAGCCGGCCGAGGAGGCCTGCCTCACGCCCGTTCGGCTGGCCCAGCTCGCCATGGAGGTGGGATTCCCGCCCGGCGCCATCAACCTCGTCACGGGCGTGGGCGAGGAGGCGGGCGCGGCGCTGTCGGCCCACCCGGGCATCGACTTCCTGTCCTTCACCGGCTCGCCCGAGGTGGGCACGCTGGTGCAGATCGCGGCGGCGAAGAACCACATCGGCTGCGTGCTCGAGCTGGGCGGCAAGTCACCCCAGATCGTGTTCGACGACGCCGACCTGGATGCCGCCCTGCCGGTGGTCACCAATGCCATCGTGCAGAACGCCGGGCAGACCTGCTCGGCGGGCAGCCGCGTGCTGGTGCAGAAGAGCATCTACGACGCCTTCCTCGGCCGGGTCGCCGAGCGCTTCGCGCAGCTCAAGGTGGGCTCGCACGCCATGGACCTGGACTGCGGGCCCCTCATCTCCGCAAACCAGATGAAGCGCGTGCAGGGCTTCGTGGATCGCGCCGGTACGGCCAAGGTGCCGCTCATCGCACGCGCCACGGTGGCGCCGGGCACGCCCGAGGGCGGCTTCTACGTGGCACCGGCCCTGTTCGGCCCCGTGCCGCGCGACCACGAGCTGGCCTGCGACGAGGTGTTCGGGCCGGTGCTCTCGGCGATCCCGTTCGAGGACGAGGCCGACGGCATCCGGCTGGCCAACTCCACCGAGTACGGACTCGTGGCGGGCATCTGGTCACGCGACGGCGGCCGCCAGATGCGCGCGGCCAAGGCCATGCGCTGCGGCCAGGTGTTCGTGAACGGCTACGGCGCGGGCGGCGGCATCGAGCTGCCCTTCGGCGGTGTGAAGAAGTCGGGCCACGGCCGCGAGAAGGGCTTCGAGGCCATGCGGGAGTTCAGCAACTCCAAGACGGTGGTGTTCAAGCACGGCTGAGGTCGCCGCGCGGGGCCGGCGCCCGGCGGAAGCGGCGGGCGCGCACTGCGCCCCGGAAACACCCGCTCAGTCGAGCGGCGCCCGGTGGCAGGCCACGGCGTGGCCCGCCTGCAGGTCGCGCAGTTCCGGCACGGCTTGCGCGCACTCCGGCGTGGCGAACGGACAGCGCGTGCGGAACGCGCAGCCCGATGGCGGATCGAGCGGGCTGGGCAGGTCGCCCTCCAGCAGCGCCGCGGGCACGCGGCGCGCGGCCGGGTCTGCGCGCGGGATCGCGGCCATGAGCGCACGCGTGTAGGGGTGCATGGGCCGGGTCCACAGCGTGGCGCGGTCGGCCACCTCCACGATGCGCCCCAGGTACATCACCGCGATGCGGTGCGACACGTGCTCCACCACCGACAGGTCGTGGGACACGAACAGGTAGGCCAGGCCCAGTTCCTCCTGGAGTTCGGCCAGCAGGTTGATCACCTGCGCGCGCACCGACACGTCCAGGGCCGAGACCGGTTCGTCGCAGATCACCAGCGCCGGCTCCAGCGCGAGGGCGCGGGCGATGCCGATGCGCTGGCGCTGCCCCCCCGAGAACTCGTGCGGATGGCGCGAGAGGGCGTCCTCGCGCAGGCCCACGCGCGCGGCCAGCCTGCGCACGCGCTCGCGGCGTTCGGCGGCATTGCCGCGCGCGTGAACGACGAGCGGCTCCTCGAGGATGCGTCCCACCGTGAGGCGCGGGTTGAGGGAGGCGTTGGGGTCCTGGAAGATCATCTGCATGCGCGGCCGCAGCGGACGAAGGGCGGCGCGCGACAGCGTGGCGATCTCGGTGCCCTCCAGGCGGATCGAGCCTGAGGTGGGGCGGTACAGGCGCAGGATGGCGCGGCCCAGCGTGCTCTTGCCGCAACCGGATTCGCCCACCAGGCCCAGCGTCTCGCCGGCCGCCAGCGAGAGGCTCACGCCGTCCACGGCGCGCACCGTGCCGCCGCGCACCGGGAAGAGCATGCGCAGGTCGCTCACCTGCAGCAGTGGATCAGTCAACGGTGTGGCCTCCGGGTGCGAAGCAGGCGACTCGCGCGCCGCCATGTGCCTCGAGCGACGGCCGTTCCCCGGCGCAGCGTGCCATGGCACGCGCGCAGCGCGGCGCAAAGGCGCAGCCAGGGGGCATCTCCGCGAGCGAGGGCACCATGCCCGGGATCTCGCGCAGGCGGGCCGTGCGCTCGCCCGGCCTCGGGATCGAGGCGAGCAGCCCCTCGGTGTAGGGGTGCGCGGGGGCGGCGAACAGCGTGCCCGTGTCGGCCTGCTCCACGATGCGGCCGGCGTACATCACCGCCACGCGCTGGGCATGCTGGGCCACCACGCCCAGGTCGTGGGTGATGAGCAGCACCGCCATGCCGAGCCTCGCCTTGAGCGCATCGATCAGGTCGAGCACCTGCGCCTGGATGGTCACGTCCAGGGCGGTGGTGGGCTCGTCGGCGATCAGCAGCCGCGGCTCGCAGGCGAGTGCCATGGCGATCATCACGCGCTGGCGCATGCCGCCGGAGAGACGATGCGGGTAGTCGGCCGCGCGGCGCGCGGCGTCGGGAATGCGAACCTCCTCGAGCAGCGCCACGGCACGTGCGAGCGCCTCGCGCCGCGACACCGGGCGATGCTGGCGGATCGCCTCCACGATCTGCTCGCCCACGGTCATCACCGGGTTGAGCGAGGTCATGGGCTCCTGGAAGATCATGGCCACGCGGTCGCCGCGCACGGCGCGCAGTTCCGCCTCGGGCAGCTTCAGCAGGTCGCGACCCTCGAACAGGACCTCGCCTGCGGCGATGCGCCCCGGCGGATCCGCCACCAGGCGCATGAGCGAGAAGGCCGTCACCGACTTGCCGCAGCCCGACTCGCCCACCAGCGCCAGGGTCTCGCCGGCGGCGATGGAGAAGCTCACGCCGTCCACGGCGCGCAGCAGGCCCGCCCGGGTGCGGAATTCCGTGACGAGGCCGCGCACCTCCAGAAGCGGCGGGCCCGCCGCGGCCTCCCCCGGGGATCGGGCCAGCGCGGCGCTCATCGCTGCCTCAGCCTCGGGTTCAGGGCGTCGTTCAGCCCCTCGCCCACCAGGTTGATGGCCAGCACCGTGAGCAGGATGGCCAGGCCGGGCAGCGCGGTGATCCAGGCCGCCGTGCGCAGCACCTCGCGGCCGGCGCCGATGATGCTGCCCCAGCTCATCACGTTGGGATCGCTCAGGCCCAGGAAGGCGAGCCCCGCCTCGGTGAGGATGGCGGTGGCCACCATCAGCGATCCCGTCACCACGATGGGTGCGAGCGCGTTGGGCAGCACGTGAAGCGCGATGATGCGCACGTCTCCCATGCCCATGGCGATGCAGGCCTGCACGAAGTCCCGCCCGCGCAGGCTCAGGAACTCGCCCCGGGTGAGCCGCGCCACGGGTGGCCAGGACACCACGCCGATGGCCAGAACCACCGTGGCGACGCTCGGCCGGAAGATGGCCACCAGCACGATGGCGAACAGGAAGGCGGGGATGGTCTGGAAGAGCTCGGTCAGGCGCATGAGCGCGTTGTCCACGCGGCCGCCGAAGTAGCCCGCCAGCGCGCCCACGCTCACGCCGATCAGCAGCGCCACGCCGGTGGCCACGAGGCCGATGAGCAGGCTCACGCGCGCGCCGTGGAACAGGCCCGCGGCGATGTCCCGGCCCATCATGTCCGTGCCCGCGGGGTAGCCCGGCGCGCCTGGCGGCAGGAAGGGCTCGGCCACCATGTCCCAGGGATCGCCCGGATAGATCAGGGGCGCAGCCAGCGCCATCACCGCCACGGCGAGCAGCACCACCACGCCGGCCACGGCGGCGCGGTTGCGCACGAAGCGGCGCATGAAGTCCTTCATCCCGCCACCTCGATGCGCGGATCGAGCACCGCGTAGAGCAGGTCCACCACCACGTTCACCACCACCACCAGCACCGAGGACAGCAGCAGGATGCCCAGCAGCAGGTTGTGGTCGCGCTGCAGCACCGCCTCGAAGGCGAGCCGTCCCAGCCCTGGCCAGCCGAACACGGTCTCCACCAGCACCGAGCCCCCCAGCAGCGATCCGGTCTGCAGGCCGAGCATGGTCACCATGGGCAGCAGCGCGTTGCGCAGCACGTGGCGCCACGCCACGGCGCGCTCGGACAGCCCCTTGGCGCGCGCCGTGGTGACGAACTCGAGGTTGAACACCTCGAGCATGGAGGCGCGCATCAGGCGCGTGTAGAGCGCGGTGTAGAAC
>CAZXJW010000050.1:0-14766 GCA_964641005.1 uncultured Rhodocyclaceae bacterium | reverse complement strand
CTACAAGCGCGGACTGGCCATCAACCGGACGCTGGAGCGCGAGCGCGCGGCCGCCACGCTGGGCGTGAAGGCCTCGGCCGCCTTCTCCCCAGGCGGTGACGCGGTGCGCGTTTACGTGGACAACCTGCCCGCCGAAGCGGCTGCCCTCACCATGAAGCTTGCCCACGCCACGGTGGCCGGCCGCGATCGCACCGTGACCCTCAACCGGGTCGCGGGCGGCTGGTTCGAGGGACGCTTCGAGCCCGTCGAGGCGGGCAAGTGGAAGGTGCTGCTCGAGGATGCGGCAGGACGGTGGCGGGTCACGGGACTGTGGCTGCCCGCGGCCGATGGGACGGTCGATCTGGGCGTCGAGCCCTGATCCGGGTCGCTTCCATGGCCGACGGTCGACGCGTCATCAACATCCTGTGGCCTTCCTTCCTGGTGGCCATCGTGGCCGAGGGCGTCTTCTTCACCTTGGTGGATCCGGCCGAACTCAGCGTGTTCGGAGAGCCGCCGGCCATCGGGCGCATGGGCGTGTACACCGTGGGGTTCTTCGGTTTCTGGCTCGTCACCGCGGCCTCCAGTGCACTCACCTGCTTCTTCCAGCGCTCGGCGGCGGAGGTGAACCGGCTTCCCGCCGATGCCTCCGGAGGAGGTGACGGCAGTGCCCGCTGCTGATGTCCCTTCCCGGGTCCTAGGGCCCCGCACGGGCCCGCCATCGAAACGCCCCGGCGCATGCCAATGGGGGCGCGCCATCCGTCGTGCCTCCCGCGTCATCCCAGGCCGGGGTGTGTGACCCACGTCACCGAATGCGCCGTCCTGCGGCTCCAGCATTCATCCCGTCGATGACGTCCTGACCGGGACGCCGGCACGGGCGCGACGACGGCGTGATCGCCGCGAGCGCCGGACAGGCACAGTGGAGGAGAGCGTTCCATGAGGGCAGCAACCAGCGGCATCGCCGTGGCGGCACTTGCGGCGGTGTGCGCGATGGGCGACGCCGGCGCGGCCGAGGCGCCGATTCGCACCGCGCCCGTCCAGTACCGCGACGTGGACCTGCTCTACGCCGCCGATGGCGTGGTGGAGGCGACGCGCCAGTCCACGGTGTCCGCGCAGGTGACCGGGCGGGTGGTGGAACTGCGCTTCGACGTGGGCGACTTCGTGCAGAAGGGCCAGGTGATCGCGCGCATCGATCCCGCGGAGGCCGCCCAGGTGCTGGCCGGCAGCGAGGCCCAGGTGGCGCAGGCGCAGGCGGCCTTCGACAACGCCCGCGCGGAAGCGGAGCGGGCGCGGGAACTGGCGCGCCAGCGATTCATCAGCCAGGCCGCGCTGGACAAGGCCGAGGCCACGCTGCGCATGGCCGAGGCGGCGCTTCGCACCGCCCGGGCGGGCGCGGGCCAGGCCCAGACCTCCAAGAGCTACACGGTGGTGATCGCACCCTACAGCGGCGTGGTGTCGGCGCGCCACGTGGAACTCGGCGAGATGGCTGCGCCCGGCAAGCCGCTGATGACCGGCTTCGATCCCACCGACCTGCGAGTGCTTGCCACCATCCCGCAGTACAAGGTGGCCGACATCAAGGCGAGTCCGCGGGCGACGGTTGAGATTCCCTCGCTCGCACGCTGGATCAGGGCCGGCGCGGTGACGGTGCTGCCGGCCGCCGATGCCCGCACCCATTCCACCCGCGTGCGGCTGGACCTGCCGCGCGACCTCCGCGACGTCTATCCCGGCGTCTTCGCCCGGGCGCACTTCGCGGTGGGGCGGGCACGCAAGCTCCTGGTGCCTGCGGCGGCGGTCCTGCGGCGCAGCGAGATGACCGGTGCCTACGTGGTGTCCGCCGACGGGCGGGTGGCGCTGCGCCAGCTGCGCCTGGGCCAGCCGGCGGGCGAGGATGGCATCGAGGTGCTGGCGGGCCTTACCGCGGGCGAGCAGGTGGCGCTCGATCCGGTCCAGGCCGGGATGGCGGTGGCCGCGCAGCGCGGCCGTTGAACGAACGATCCGGAGGAGAACGGCAGATGGCACACATCGTGGTGATGGGCGCGGGCATCGGCGGCATGCCGATGGCCTACGAGATGAAGGCCATGGCGCGTCCGGAGGACCGCGTCACGGTGGTTTCCAACGCCGAGACCTTCCACTTCGTGCCCTCCAACCCCTGGGTGGCGGTGAACTGGCGCAGCCGCGAGGACATCCAGTTCCCCGTCGCACCCTACCTGGAGAAGAAGGGCATCCACTTCAGCGCCGCGGGCGTGAAGCGCGTGCATCCGGATCAGAACCGGCTCGAGCTGGGCGATGGCAGCTTCCTCGACTACGACTTCCTGGTGATCGCCACCGGGCCGAAGCTCGCCTTCGACGAGGTGGAGGGGCTGGGGCCGAAGGGCCACACCCAGTCGGTCTGCCACGTGGATCACGCGGTCCAGGCGGGTCGCGCCTGGGAGGACTTCGTGAAGGACCCCGGGCCCGTGGTCGTCGGCGCGGTGCAGGGTGCCTCGTGCTACGGCCCGGCCTACGAGTTCGCCTTCATCATGGAGACCGACCTGCGCAGGCGGCGCATCCGCGACAAGGTGCCCATGACCTATGTCACCGCCGAGCCCTACATCGGCCACCTCGGCCTGGGCGGGGTGGGCGATTCGAAGACCCTGCTCGAGTCGGCCATGCGCGAACGCCACATCAAGTGGATCTGCAACGCGAAGGTGACCAGGGTCGAGGACGGCAGGATGTTCGTCACCGAGCACGACGAGGCCGGCAAGGAGAAGAAGGTCCATGAACTTCCGTTCAGCTACTCCATGATGCTGCCGGCCTTCAAGGGCGTGGACGCGGTGTTCGGCATCGAGGGCCTTACCAATCCGCGCGGCTTCATCCTCATCGACGAACACCAGCGCAACCCGAAGTACCGCAACATCTACTCCGTGGGCGTGTGCGTGGCCATCCCGCCGGTGGAGCAGACACCGGTTCCCACCGGCGCACCCAAGACGGGCTACATGATCGAGTCCATGGTCACGGCAGTGGCGCACAACATCCGCGCCGAGCTCGATGGCGCCCAGCCCTCCGAGAAGGCCACGTGGAATGCGCTCTGCCTGGCGGACTTCGGCGACACCGGAGTGGCCTTCGTGGCGCTGCCGCAGATCCCGCCGCGAAACGTGAACTGGTTCTCCGAGGGCCGGTGGGTCCACCTCGCCAAGGTGGCCTTCGAGAAGTACTTCATCCGCAAGATGAAGAAGGGCACCTCCGAGCCGCTCTACGAGAAGCTGGTGCTGCACAGCCTCGGCATCCGCAAGCTGAAGACCTGAGATGGGCCTCTCCGGACGCATCGCCCGCTTCTTCCTGGGTTCGCAGCTCACCCCGCTGATCGCCCTGGTGGCGCTGCTGCTGGGCCTGTTCGCAGTGGCGGTCACGCCCCGGGAGGAGGAGCCGCAGATCAACGTCACCATGGCCAACGTGTTCATTCCCTTCCCGGGCGCCTCGGCGCGGGACGTGGAGAGCCTCGTGGCCACGCCGGCGGAGCAGGTGCTCTCGCGCATCGCGGGCATCGAGCACGTGTACTCGGTGTCGCGTCCGGGCATGGCCGTGCTCACGGTGCAGTACGAGGTGGGAGAGGACCCGGTCCAGGCGCTGGTGCGGCTGTACGACACGCTGCAGTCCCACCGCGACTGGACCTCGCGCCAGCTCGGGGTGGGCGAACCGGTGGTCAAGCCCAAGGGCATCGACGACGTGCCCATCGTGTCGCTCACCCTCTGGACGGCGGACCTCCAGCGCGGCGCCTTCGATCTGGAGCGCGTCGCCCATTCGGCCGAGGTCGAACTCAAGCGCGTGCCCGGCACGCGAGACGTGCGCACCCTGGGAGGACCCGGGCACGTGGTGCGGGTGGCCATGGAGGCCGAGCGGCTGAACGCCTACCGGGTGACGGCCCAGGACGTGAAGGCGGCGCTGCAGGTGGCCAACGCGTCCCAGCCCGCGGGCACGCTGGTGTCCGACAACCGGGAGGTGCTGGTGCAGACCGGTGCCTACCTCGCGAGCGCGGCCGACGTGGGGCAGCTGGTGGTGGGGGTCTTCGAGGGAAAGCCGGTGTTCCTGTCGGACGTGGCGCGGGTGGAGGACGGTCCCGACCGGCCGTTGCGCTACGTCTGGCACGGCACCGGGCCGGGCACGGCCGGCGCCACCCCGGGCGAGCACCCGGCGGTCACCATCGCGGTGTCGAAGAAGCCCGGCGAGAATGCCGTGGACGTGGCATCGAAGGTGATCGCCCGCATGGACTCGCTCAAGGGGCAGATCGTCCCCGAGGGCGTGCAGGTCACGGTGACCCGCAACTACGGCGAGACGGCCAACGACAAGGCCATGAAGCTCATCCAGAAGCTGCTGTTCGCCACGGTGTCGGTGGTGGCGCTGGTGTGGATCGCGCTGGGCCGCCGCGAGGCGCTGATCGTGGGCATCGCCGTGCTGCTCACGCTCGCGGCCACGCTGTTCGCCTCCTGGGCCTGGGGTTTCACCCTCAACCGCGTCTCGCTGTTCGCGCTGATCTTCTCCATCGGCATCCTGGTGGATGACGCCATCGTTGTGGTGGAGAACATCCACCGCCATGCCGGCCTGCGTGATGCGCCGTGGCGCGAACTGATCCCGGGCGCGGTGGACGAGGTGGGCGGGCCCACGATCCTCGCCACGCTCACGGTGATCGCGGCGCTGCTGCCCATGGCGTTCGTGTCCGGCCTCATGGGGCCGTACATGAGCCCCATTCCCATCAACGCGAGCATGGGCATGGCGCTGTCCCTGGCCATCGCCTTCGTGGTGACGCCCTGGCTCGCTGAGCGGCTGCTGCGGCGGCCGGCGCACGGGCACCACGCCCACGGCGGCGGGGACGCGCGGCTGATGCGCCTGTTCGGCCGGCTCGAGCCGTTCCTGCGGCGCGAGGCGGGGCGTCGCAACCGGCTCAGGCTCTGGGCGGGCGTGCTGGCAGCCATCCTGGTGGCCGTGTCCCTGGCTGCGGTGAAGCTGGTGGTGCTGAAGATGCTGCCCTTCGACAACAAGTCCGAGTTCCAGGTGGTGGTGGACATGCCCGTGGGCACGCCGGTGGAACGCACGGCTGGGGTGCTGCGTGAACTCGGCGCCGAGATCGCCAGGGTGCCCGAGGTGGTCGACTACCAGGCCTACGCGGGCACGGCGAGCCCGATCAACTTCAACGGCCTTGTGCGCCAGTACTACCTGCGCGAGCAGCCGGAGCAGGGTGACCTGCAGGTGAACCTCGTGGACAAGCACCACCGGAGCCGCAAGTCCCATGAGATCGCCCAGGCGGTGCGGCCGGCCCTGGAGAAGATCGGCGCCGCCCACGGCGCCGAAGTGAAGGTGGTGGAGGTGCCGCCCGGGCCGCCGGTGCTCTCGCCCATCGTGGCGGAGATCTACGGCCCCGACCATGACGGCCAGATGGCGATCGCGACCCGGCTGCGCAGGGTGTTCGAGGCCACGCCGGACATCGTGGCGGTGGACGACTCGGTGGATCCGGCCGCACCGAAGCTCGTGGTGCGCGTGCTCCAGAACAAGGCGGCACTGGCAGGCGTGGCGGCGAAGGACATCGTGGAGACCATGCGCATGGGCCTGGACGGCGAGAATGTCACGCCGATCCACAGCGGCGCGGCGAAGTACGAGCTGCCAGTGCGCGTGACCCTGCCGCCGGAGCACCAGGACTCCCTGGACGAGCTGCTCAAGCTCGCCGTGCGCAGCGCCGACGGGACGCTGGTGCCGCTGTCGGAACTGGTGCAGGTGGTGCGCACCGAGCGCGACCGCGTGATCCACCACAAGGACCTGATGCCGGTGGCCTACGTGGTGGGGGACATGGCCGGATCGCTGGACAGCCCGCTGTACGGGATGTTCGACATCCGCGGCCGCCTCGGCGACGTGGAGGTGCCGGGCGGCGGCGGGCTCGCCGAGCACTTCATTGCGCAGCCGGGCGACCGCTATTCGGGCTACGCCCTGAAGTGGGACGGCGAGTGGCAGGTGACCTACGAGACGTTCCGCGACATGGGGCTCGCCTACGCCGTGGGCCTGGTGCTGATCTACCTGCTGGTGGTGGCGCAGTTCGGCTCCTACGTGGTGCCGCTGGTGATCATGGCGCCCATCCCGCTGACCATCATCGGCGTCATGCCGGGCCACGCGCTGTTCGGCGCCCAGTTCACGGCCACCTCCATGATCGGGATGATCGCGCTGGCCGGGATCATCGTCCGCAACTCGATCCTGCTGGTGGACTTCGTCAATCTCAAGACGGCCGAGGGCGTGCCCCTCCAGGACGCGGTGATCCAGGCCGCCGCTGCCCGTGCGAAGCCCATCGTGCTCACCGGCCTGGCTGCCATGGCCGGCGCGCTGTTCATCCTGGACGACCCGATCTTCAACGGCCTCGCGATCTCGCTCTTGTTCGGGATCTTCGTCTCCACGCTGCTCACGCTGGTGGTGATCCCGGTGCTGTACTACGCGACCCGGTGGCGCAGGGTTCCGTGACCCAGGTCACCGCGCGAGGCAGGGCGGGGCGCCACACTTCGCCCGTCGCCCCCGCCGCGGGGCCTGCACCAACCCCTTGGAGAAGAAAATGACCGTCAACCGCATCGTCCGCATCGTCGCCGGCAGCTTCGTTCTGGTGTCCCTGGCCCTGGGCTTGGAGGCAAGCCCGCTCTACGCCAGCAGCCACTGGCTCTGGTTCACCGCCTTCGTGGGCGCGAACCTGATGCAGAGCGGCTTCACGCGCTTCTGCCCGCTGGACATGATCCTCAAGCGGCTGGGCGTGAAGGAAGTGGCGGCCTGAGACACCCCTGCGCGACGGGAGCCGCTGGGCGCCACGCGCTGAGCGACCGGGGAAACGAAAAAGGAAGGCCGCCCGCGGGCGGCCTTTCTTACGGGGGCGGCGCCGCTCTCAGCAGGGGCGCTGGCCCACCAGGTGGCGCAGCCGCGGAATGTCGATGATGCGCACGTGCTTCTGCTGCACGCTGATCATGCCCTCGTCCTGGAAACGGGAGAACACCCGGCTGACGGTCTCCAGCTTGAGACCCAGGTAGCTACCGATCTCCTCGCGGGTCATGCGCAGGTAGAACTCGGAGGGCGAGTAGCCGCGCGCCAGGAAGCGCTGCGACAGGTTCACCAGGAAGGCCGCCAGGCGTTCCTCGGCGCGCATGCTGCCCAGCAGCATCATCACGCCGTGGTCGCGGACGATCTCGCGGCTCATGACCTTGTGGAAGTGGTGCTGCAGGTTCTGCATCTCCCGGGACAGCTCCTCGAGCCGGCCAAACGGGATCACACAGACCTCGCTGTCCTCCAGGGCCACGGCGTCGCAGGTGTGCTTCTCGGTGCCGATCCCGTCCATGCCCAGGAGCTCGCCGCCCATGTAGAACCCGGTGACCTGGTCGCGGCCGTCCTCGAGCAGCACGGTGGTCTTGAAGAACCCGGCCCGGACGGCGTAGAGCGCGTCGAAACGCTCGCCCGCGCGGTACACGCTGGTGCCTTTCTTGATGGACTTGCGCAGGTAGATCAGGCTGTCGAGGCGATCGAGCTCCTCGTCCGACAGCCCGACGGGCAGGCACAGCTCGCGCAGGCCGCAGGTTGAACAGGCGGTCCTCAACCTTTCGAGGCTGACCGGCTGTACGGCACGCGCGGCGGGTTGGGAAGACATGCGCACTCCTCACCTCTGTAGGACAAGGTCACTGCAAGCTAACAGCGCCCTTTGATCCACGTCAACCGTGCCCGCAGGGTGCCTCTTATCCTGCCATCAGCCCGGCAGAGGGCTTCGCACGGAACAGCCCGAGGGATTGCAGCAGGATCGCCGCGACCGTGCCGGAACCCGGAACAGGACCATGATCGCGAGCCGCAACGACCAACCATGATATCCCAAGGCCATCTGGTCATCGACCCGGATCTGCTCCAACGCTACGACGGCAGCGGCCCGCGCTACACCTCCTACCCCACGGCCGACCGCTTCGTGGAGGCCTTCGACGAGGCCACCTACCGCAGCTGGCTGGGCCGGCGTGGCATCGGCGGCATGGCTCGGCCACTCTCCCTCTACATCCACATCCCGTTCTGCCGCAACGTCTGCTTCTACTGCGGCTGCAACAAGATCATCACCCGCGACCACGGACGGTCCGCGAAGTACCTGCGCTACCTGGCCCGGGAGGCCGCGCTGGTGAGCGAGGCGCTCGGCGGCGACCGGCGGCTCTGCCAGCTGCACCTCGGTGGTGGCACGCCCACCTTCCTGTCACCCGACGAACTGCGCCAGCTCATGGCCATCGTGTGCGGCCAGTTCCGCCAGGATCCGGAGGGGGAGTACTCCATCGAGATCGATCCCCGAAGCGTCGAGGCAGGGACCATCACGCTGCTGCGCGAGCTGGGCTTCAACCGCATGAGCATCGGCGTGCAGGACTTCGATCCGGAAGTCCAGAAGGCCGTCAACCGCGTCCAGGGCGAGGAGATGACCCGCGCCGCCATGGACGAGGGCAGGGCCGCCGGCTTCCGCTCCATCAACATGGACCTGATCTACGGGCTGCCGAAGCAGAACGTGATCGAGTTCAACCGCACCCTCGAGAAGGTGGTCGAGCTCGCCCCGGACCGCATCGCGCTCTACAGCTACGCCCATCTTCCCCACGTCTTCAAGCCGCAGCGGCGCATCCAGGACGCCGACCTGCCCGCTCCCGAGACCAAGCTTCACATGCTCGCGCTGGCGATCCGCCGCTTCGGCGAGGCCGGCTACGTCTACATCGGCATGGATCACTTCGCGCGGCCCGACGACGAGCTCGCGGTGGCCCAGCGCCAGGGGCGGCTGCACCGCAATTTCCAGGGCTACTCCACACACGCGGAATGCGATCTCGTGGCGCTGGGCATCACGGCCATCGGCTCGGTGGGGGCTTCGTACGTGCAGAACGTGCGCAACCTCGACGATTACTACGACCGTCTCGACCAGGGCCGCCTCCCGGTGCTGCGCGGCCTGGAGCTCACCGCCGAGGACGTGCTGCGCCGCTCGCTGATCCAGTCGCTGATGTGCCACGGGTCGGTGTCCATCGAGTCGCTCGAGCTCGCGCACCTGATCGACTTCCGCCGCCACTTCGCCGACGAGATCGAGGATCTCCAGCCCATGATCCGCGACGGGCTCGTGGAACTGGACCGCGAGTGGCTCTCGGTCACCCCGCGCGGCCGGCTGCTGATCCGGTCCGTGGCGATGGTGTTCGACCAGTACCTGCGCACCCGCCAGCGCACCGCCAGCTACTCCAAGGTCATCTAGATGTCCCTGCTGGCCACCCTGTCGGCCGGCGCCTTCGCGGTGGGCCTGCTCGGGGGCGTGCACTGCCTGGGCATGTGCGGCGGCATCGCCGCGTCGCTGGCCGGGGAGGGGGGCAGGCATCCTGCGTGGGCCGTGCGGCTTGCCTACAACACCGGCCGGGTGGGCAGCTATGGCCTGGCGGGGGCCTTGGCCGGCGGCGTGGGTGGGGCCGGACTGCTGCTGGGCAGCCTGCTGCCCGTGCAGGTGGCGTTCTACGTGCTGGCCAACCTGCTGCTGGTGGGGCTCGGCCTTTACCTGGCCGGCTGGACCGGGCTGATCGCCCGGATCGAGGGTCCGGGGCGGTGGCTGTGGGCCCGGCTGCAGCCCTTCGCTGCGCGCCTGCTGCCGGCCAGGAGCGTCGGCCAGGGCCTCGCCCTCGGTGCCGTCTGGGGATGGATTCCCTGCGGCCTGGTCTACAGCGTGCTGGGTACCGCCCTCCTGACCGGCTCGCCGGGGGGCGGCGCGACCGTGATGCTGGCTTTCGGCGCGGGAACGCTGCCCAACCTGCTGGCGGCCGGATGGCTGCTCGGCAAAGGGCAGCGCTGGGCACGGGCCCCCGGACTGCGGGTGGTGGCCGGCGGGCTGGTGGCCGGTTTCGGGCTGGTGGGACTGGCGCGCGCCGCCAGTCTCGGCGACGCGCTGCGCAGCGGACTGGCCTGCCTGTCCTGAGCGCCGCCCGCCCGGGCAGCGTCCCGGGTTGAGGCGGGACGCGTAACTGGTTTATTATTCAAAGTTATCCCGGGTCGTTATGACCCGCTCAGGGACTGGCCGTCGAGGCTGGACCACCCGAGCGGGGCGTCGGTCCGGGAAATTCGCACACCCGCCGGACAGCCAGGGTGTCCCGCGCGCCGTGTCGCCGCAACGATGGCGACTGGCCGGGGACCGGGGCGGGTGGAGGTCAAACCTTCGCTTCAGGAGTGTCACCCCATGTCCGTCACCATGCGGCAGATGCTGGAGGCCGGCGTTCATTTCGGCCACCAGACGCGGTACTGGAATCCGCGGATGGCCCCGTTCATCTTCGGCCATCGCAACAAGATCCACATCATCAACCTCGAGAAGACGCTGGCGATGTACCAGGACGCCATGAAGTACGTCCGCCAGCTCTCCGCCAACAAGGGCACGCTGCTGTTCGTGGGCACCAAGCGCCAGGCCCGCGAGATCGTGCGCGAGGAGGCGGTTCGCGCCGGCTGCCCGTTCGTGGATCATCGCTGGCTGGGTGGCATGCTCACCAACTTCAAGACCGTCAAGGGCTCCATCAAGCGCCTGCGTGACATGGAAGCCATGGTCGCCGACGGCTCGGTGGAGAAGATGTCCAAGAAGGAAGGGCTGATGTTCCAGCGCGAACTCGCCTCCCTCGACCGCAGCCTCGGCGGCATCAAGGAGATGAACGGCCTGCCCGACGCGATCTTCGTGATCGACGTGGGCTACCACAAGATCGCGGTCACCGAGGCGGCCAAGCTGGGCATCCCGGTGGTGGGCGTGGTGGACACCAACCACACCACCGAGGGCATCTCCTACGTGATCCCCGGCAACGACGATTCCAGCCGTGCGATCCGGCTCTATGCCCGGGGCGCGGCCGACGCCGTGCTGGAGGGCCGCAGCCAGATCGTGCGCGAGATCATCAGCGACGAGTTCGTCGAGGTGGAGACCACCGAGGAGCAGGCGGCGCAGTAGCGCCTGCCCGCGCAGCCAACGCAATCCCGGGCCGGCCGCCGGCCCGCCCGGGGGTCGCCGTGCCGCCGCTGCGGCACGGGGATCGATCCAGAGCAGTCGAACAGGAGTGAACATGGCGGAAATCACCGCTTCCATGGTGAAGGACCTGCGCGAGAAGACCGACGCGCCGATGATGGAGTGCAAGAAGGCCCTGACGGAGGCCAACGGCGACATGGCCAAGGCGGAGGAGATCCTCCGCGTGAAGCTGGGCAACAAGGCCGCCAAGGCGTCCTCGCGCGTGGCCGCCGAGGGCATCGTGGCCACCTGGGTTTCCGGGGACGGCAAGCTCGCCAGCATCGTGGAGGTGAACTGCGAGACCGACTTCGTGGCCAAGAACCCCGAGTTCCTCGCCATGGCATCCGCCGCGGCCGAGCTGGTGGCCTCGCGCAATCCTGCCGACGTGGCGGCCCTCTCGGCCCTCGAGACCGCCGGTCGCAGCCTCGAGGCGGTACGCACCGAACTGGTCGGACGCATCGGCGAGAACATGACCTTCCGCCGTTTCGCCCGCATCGAGGCGAAGGGCCGCGTGGCGCAGTACGTCCACGGCGGCG
Source organism: uncultured Rhodocyclaceae bacterium (assembly GCA_964641005.1). Lineage (GTDB taxonomy): Bacteria > Pseudomonadota > Gammaproteobacteria > Burkholderiales. Next base: position 3,249 of record CAZXJW010000050.1, on the reverse strand, counting down.
CGAAGATCGGCGTGCTGGTGGACGTGGCCGGGGGAGACGAAGCCCTCGCCAAGGACCTCGCGATGCACATCGCAGCCTCGCGTCCGGTGGCGCTGTCGCGCGACCAGGTTCCCGAGGAGCTCATCCGCAAGGAGCGTGACATCGCGGCCGCCAAGGCCGCCGAGTCGGGCAAGCCGGCCGAGATCGTGCAGAAGATGGTGGAGGGCTCGGTGCAGAAGTACCTCAAGGAGGTCACCCTGCTCGGCCAGCCCTTCGTCAAGGACGACAAGCAGACCATCGAGCAGCTGCTCAAGGCCAGGAGCGCCACGGTGCCCGCCTTCGTGCTGTACGTGGTGGGCGAGGGCATCGAGAAGAAGACCACCGACTTCGCCGCCGAGGTGGCCGCCGCCGCCGCGGGAGCGCGCTAGAGGAACGACCCCGCCGACATGCCCGAACCCGCCTTCCGGAGAATCCTGCTCAAGCTGTCCGGCGAAGCCCTGATGGGCGAGGACAGCTATGGCATCAACCGCCAGGTGATCGAGCGCATCTGCGGCGAGATCGCCGAGGTGGTCCGGCTCGGCGTGGAGGTCGGCGTGGTCATCGGCGGGGGCAACATCTTCCGCGGCGTCGCGCCGGGCGCGGCCGGCATGGACCGCGCCACGGCGGACTACATGGGCATGCTGGCCACGGTGATGAACGCGCTCGCGCTCCAGGACGCGATGCGCCGGGTCGGCCTCCAGGGCCGCGTGCAGTCGGCGCTCAACATCGAGCAGGTGGCCGAGCCCTACATCCGTGGCAAGGCGATCCGCTACCTGGAGGAAGGCAAGGTCGTCATCTTCGCCGCCGGCACCGGAAACCCGTTCTTCACCACCGACACCGCGGCCGCGCTGCGGGGCATGGAGATGAACGTGGACATCGTGCTCAAGGCCACCAAGGTGGACGGCGTCTACACCGACGACCCCAAGACCAACCCCGAGGCCATGCGCTACCAGCACCTGAGCTTCGACGAGGCCATCGTCAAGAACCTCAAGGTCATGGACGCCACGGCGCTCACGCTGTGCCGCGACCAGAAGCTGCCCATCTGCGTGTTCAGCATCTTCAAGGCCGGCGCCCTGCGCCGGGTGGTGATGGGCGAGGACGAGGGCACCAGGGTGCACGCCTGAGCGGCGCCCGCACGGCAACGAGAGGATCCAATGACCATCGCGGACGTGAAGAAGTCGGTCGAGCAGAAGATGCAGAAGTCGATCGAGACCCTGAAGAACGACCTCGGCAAGGTGCGAACGGGACGCGCGCACACCGGCCTGCTCGACCACGTCAAGGTCGACTACTACGGCAATCCAACGCCCATCAACCAGGTGGCCAACCTGACGCTCATCGATGCCCGCACCATCGGCGTGCAGCCCTGGGAGAAGAAGATGGTCGCCGCGGTGGAGAAGGCGATCCGCGATTCGGATCTCGGCCTGAACCCGGCCACCATGGGCGACATCGTGCGCGTGCCCATGCCCGCGCTCACGGAGGAGCGCCGCAAGGACCTCACCAAGGTGGTGCGCGGCGAGGCAGAGTCGGCGCGCGTGGCCATCCGCAACGTGCGCCGCGAGGGCAACGAGCACCTCAAGAAGCTGCTCAAGGACAAGGTGGTCTCCGAGGACGACGAGCGCCGCGCCCAGGACGAGGTGCAGAAGCTCACCGACCGCTTCATCGCCGAGGTGGACAAGATGCTCGCGGCGAAGGAAGCGGAACTGATGGCCGTCTGAGCCCGTGAGTTCCACGCTCGGCATTCCCGAGGTGGGCGACGTGCCTCGGCACGTGGCCGTGATCATGGACGGCAACGGCCGCTGGGCGAAGCAGCGCTTCCTGCCGCGCATCGCGGGACACAAGCGTGGCGTGCAGGCCGTGCGCACGGTGGTCGAGGCGTGTGCCTCGCGCGGAGTGGAGTTCCTGACCCTGTTCGCGTTCTCGAGCGAGAACTGGCGCAGGCCCGCCGAAGAGGTTTCGTTCCTGATGCAGCTGTTCGTGCGCACCCTCGAGCAGGAGGTTGCCCGGCTGAACGAGAACGGCGTGCGCCTCAAGGTGATCGGCGAGCGGGCGGCGTTCGAGCCGCGGCTGGTGCGCCTGATCGCGGAGGCCGAGGCGCTCACGGAGCAGAACACCCGTCTCACGCTCACCATCGCCGCCAACTACGGTGGCCGATGGGACCTGCTCCAGGCGGTCAACCGCATGGTCGCGGCCGATCCGGGCCGGTCGTCCGGTTTCGCCGAGGACGATCTGGCGCCCTGGCTGGCCATGGCCTACGCCCCCGAGCCCGACCTGTTCATCCGGACCGGCGGAGAGAAGCGCATCAGCAACTTCCTCCTCTGGCACCTCGCCTACACGGAACTGCACTTCACCGACACGCTCTGGCCCGACTTCGATGCCGCCAGCCTGGACGCGGCGATCGAGTCGTATCGCAGCCGGGAGCGGCGCTTCGGGCGCACCAGCGAGCAGCTCGAGCCGCGCCCCGGGCAGGCCGTCGCGCCGCGCGCCCGCGCCGGCGCGGGCTGAAGCGCCTTTCGCACCCATGCTGCGCCAGCGCGTCATCACCGCGGCGATCCTGCTGGCCTGCGCGCTCTCGGCGCTTTTCCTGCTGCCCGGCTGGGCATGGGCGGGGGTGATGGGCATTCTCATCCTGGCAGGTGCCCGGGAGTGGGGCCGGCTCGCGGGCTGGGGCACCGCGGGCGTGAACGCCTTCATGGCACTGGTGGCCGCGTCGGGGGCGATCCTGCTGTGGTTCGGTCTGCGCGAGCCTGAGGGAGCGCGCGTGGTCGCCACCGTCAACGCGGGTGCACTGGTCTTCTGGCTGTTCGCCGCGCTGCCCTGGCTCGCCCGGCTCCGGCACGTGCGCGGCCATCTCCCCATGGCCATGGCGGGCTGGTGGGTGCTGGTGCCCGCCTGGGTCGCGGGGGCATGGCTGCAGGCCCGTCCCTGGCTTCTGCTCGCGCTGCTGGCGGTGGTCTGGATCTCCGACACGGCGGCCTACTTCGCCGGGCGTGCCTTCGGGCGCCACAAGCTCGCCCCCGCCATCAGCCCCGGCAAGACCTGGGAAGGGGTGGGCGGCGCCGTGCTGGCCGTGCTCGCCTACCTGCTGGTGCTGGGGCTCGCCCGGCCGCCGGCGCTGCCGGCGCTGCTCACCGCAGGGGCGGCCGGGGTCTTCATCGGCCTGACGGCCCTGGGCATCCTCGGCGACCTGTTCGAGTCGTGGATCAAGCGTGGCGCCGGTGTGAAGGACAGTGG
>CAZXJW010000049.1:3820-14929 GCA_964641005.1 uncultured Rhodocyclaceae bacterium | reverse complement strand
CCCGTGATGCGGTTGGCGGCGGCATTGCCGACGCCGGTGCCAGCCCCCTCCAGGAGGACGAGGTTCTCCACGTGCTCGCCGAGTTCGTAGAAGGCCAGCTGGGAGCGCACGGTGTCGACTCCGGCGCCGGCGAGCTCCACCACGCTGTCGAAGGCGTCCGAGACCACGTAGGTGTCGTGGCCGCTCCCGCCTTCCATCACATCGTTGCCGGCACCACCGTCGATGAAGTTCGAGCCGGAGCCGCCGCGCAGCACGTTGGCGGTCTCGTCGCCGATCAGCTTGCGGAAACCGCCACTGGTGATGGTGGCGTTCTCGATCCCGTCGAAGCGCGCCTGCGTGAGGTCGATGGACAGCCAGGACTCCACCGTGTCCACGCCGCCGGTGTCGCTCACGTCCTCGACGATCACGTCGAGGGCCCCGACCACGTAGGTGTCGTCGCCGTCACCGCCGAGGAGGGTGTCGATGCCGCCACGACCGTGCAGCAGGTCGTTGCCGCCGCCACCGTGCAGGGCGTTGTTGCCGGCATTGCCGATGATCACGTTGTCCGAGGCGTTGCCCATCACGCCGAAGGCGCCCCAGCCGTGGAGGGTGACGTGCTCGATGCCGCTGTAGGACACGGAGCCGGCACCCGCCGTACCGGTGAGGTCGATCATCCCGGTGGCCGCGGAGTGTGCGAAGTGCACCACGATGGCGTCGTGCGCATCGGATGCCCCCGTCTCCTGCACCACGTCGCCTGCCGAGCCCAGCACGTAGGTGTCGTTGCCGTCGCCGCCCGCCAGGGTGTCGTCGCCGCCGCGGCCGTCGAGGCGGTTGGCCCCGTCGTTGCCGGTGATGTGGTTGGCAAGCCAGTTGCCGGTGCCGTCGATGTCGGCGGTGCCGAGCAGCTGGAGGTTCTCCAGGTAGGTGCCGAGACGCCACGAGAGCGTCGCCTGGACCGTGTCGACGCCGCCGCCTGCGGCCTGGGACTGGGTCTCGACCGCCACGTCGGCGGCATCCTCCACGAGGTAGGTGTCGTCGCCCGCACCACCGCGCAGGACGTCGTGTCCCGTGCCGCCTTCGAGGCGATCGTTGCCCGCACCTGCCTCGATGGTGTCGTTCCCGCCCAGGCCCTGGATGGTGTCGTCATCCGAAGTGCCTTGCAGGGCATCGTTGCCCTCGGTGCCGGTGATGGGGCCCGCGGGCGGAAGCTCGTCCGGGGTCGGCGGGGTGGCGCCCGCGAGCAGCAACGTCTCGAGTCCGTCGGTGGCGGCGAAGCTGGCGGAAAACTGGTCGAAGGCGATGTCCAGGCCCGTCGCGGTGACCGTGCCGTCGGCGTAGGCGAGGGTGTAGCCCGTCACCGTTCCGGCGAGGGTCGTTCCGTGGGCGCCCAGGAAGGCGTCGATGGCCGAATTCGGATCGAATCCCGTGGCCGTGAGGCTGCCGGTGATCGTGAGCGTGACGCCGCCCTTGGACCAGGTCACGGAACTGACCGGCGTGCCGCCGGTTTCCGGCGCGCCGGAGACGATGGTGATGGTGGCGCCGCTGAATTCGACCACGCGCTGGCTGATCGAGCCCACGCGATTCCACGCCTCGTCGAAACCGATCGACCCGCTCATCGTGGCGGTGCCGCCGAGGGCGCGGACGTAGCCGAAGTCGGTGTAGGTGGTGGGGGAACCGAACAGCTCGGATCCGCCGACGTTCAGGGTGTCGCCGTCGCCATAGCGCAGCGACAGCTGGGTGTTCGTGGGTGTGCCGAGGACTTCGTACGAGGTGTCGTTGAAGAACCGCTGCCAGGCCGCTTCCGAGAACTGGAAGGCACTCTGGGCGTTGAGCGCGGTGCCGACGGTGTCGAGGGCGTTGCCGGCGCTGGCCAGGTTGGCGGCGCCCGAGAAGACGATGTTTGCCATGTCCGAATGTCCGTGCTGTTGATGCGTTAGCACAGGCGCTTCGGCGTCAGACCGGGGATGACGCGTTGCGACTGCTGAAGTGGTCCGGGCAGGGACCCTGCAGGCAAACGCCGGGCCAGCGGCTAACTTTCTGAAATGTCAGGATCGAGGCGGGCCGACTGACGTATCGCGCCGGTCCCGGATTGCCGGACGGGGTCAGTCCGGGCCGGCCGCAGATCTGCTTCGGGTCGGCAGGACGCCGCCCCGGATGAAGGTTTCGTGACTACTCGCCGCGCAACAGCGGGAACAGGATCACGTCGCGGATGCTGGCGCTGTCGGTGAGCAGCATCACCAGGCGGTCGATGCCGATCCCCTCTCCCGCGGTGGGCGGCAGTCCATGCTCGAGGGCACGGATGTAGTCGGCGTCGTAGTACATCGCTTCCTCGTCGCCGGCTTCCTTGGCGGCCACCTGGGCGCGGAAGCGCGCGGCCTGGTCCTCGGGGTCGTTGAGTTCAGAGAACCCGTTGGCCATCTCGCGGCCCGTGATGAACAGCTCGAAGCGGTCGGTCACCGCGGGATCGGCATCGCTGGCGCGCGCCAGCGGCGAGACGTCGGTGGGGTGGGCCACGATGAAGGTGGGCTGGATCAGCTTGTCCTCGGTGGTGTGCTCGAAGAGCTTGAGCTGCAGCACGCCCACGCCGTCGGTGGGGAACACCTCCTCGTCGAAGGGCGCGAGCGCCACGCGCAGGTACTCGGGCTTGTCCAGCTCGTGCAGCGGGTACCTCGGGTTGTAGCGGTGGATGGCCTGGGCCATGGTGAGGCGGTCGAAGGGGCGCCCCAGGTCGATGGCCGTGCCCTGGTAGCTGATGGCGGTGGTGCCGAGCACCTTGAGCGCCACCTCGCGCAGCAGCGCCTCGGTGAGGTCCATCAGGTACTCGTAGTCCTGGTAGGCCTCGTAGAACTCGAGCATGGTGAACTCGGGGTTGTGCCGGGTGGAGATGCCCTCGTTCCTGAAGTTGCGGTTGATCTCGAACACCTTCTCGAACCCGCCCACCACCAGGCGCTTGAGGTAGAGCTCCGGCGCGATGCGCAGGAACAGCTCCATGTCGAGCGCGTTGTGATGGGTGACGAAGGGGCGCGCCGAGGCTCCACCGGGGATCGGCTGCATCATCGGCGTCTCCACCTCGAGGTAGCCGCGGCCCGTGAAGAACTCGCGGATGGCCTGCACGATGCGCGAGCGGCGCTCGAACACCAGGCGCGAGTCCTGGTTGGTGATCAGGTCCACGTAGCGCTGTCGGTACTTCTGTTCCTGGTCGGTGAGGCCGTGGAACTTCTCCGGCAGCGGCCGCAGCGACTTGGACAGCAGCCGGATGGAGGCCGCCTTGATGGTGAGCTCGCCCGTGCGGGTGCGGAACAGCGTGCCCTCCACGCCCAGGATGTCGCCCAGGTCCCAGTGCTTGAAGGCCTCGTGCGCCTCGGCGCCCACCTGGTCGGTCTGCACGTAGACCTGGATGCGCCCGCTCATGTCCTGCAGCGTGGCGAAGCTCGCCTTGCCCATGATGCGTTTCAGCATCATGCGGCCGGCCACCTTCACGCGGATGGCCTTCGGCTCGAGCGTGGCGTTGTCCTCGGCGCCGTGGGCGGCGTGCAGGTCGGCGGCGAGCGCGTCGCGGCGGAAGTCGTTGGGGAAGGCCTGGCCCTGGCCGCGCATCGCGCGCAGCTTGGCGCGGCGCTCCTCGAGGATCTGGCTGGTGTCGGCCTCGGGGGGCTGGGGCGCGGCTTGGGGATCGGTCATGGCGGGGGAGGGCTCAGACGCCCTGCTTGAGGCTGGCGGTGATGAAGTCGTCCAGGTCGCCGTCCAGCACGGCCTGGGTGTTGCCCACTTCCACGTTGGTGCGCAGGTCCTTGATGCGGGACTGGTCGAGCACGTAGGAGCGGATCTGGTGGCCCCAGCCGATGTCGGTCTTGGAGTCCTCGAGGGCCTGCTTCTCCTCGTTGCGCTTGCGCAGCTCGAGCTCGTAGAGCCGTGCCTTGAGCATGGCCATGGCCTCGGCGCGGTTGCGGTGCTGGGAGCGGTCGTTCTGGCACTGCACCACGATGCCCGTGGGCAGGTGGGTGATGCGGATGGCCGAGTCGGTCTTGTTCACGTGCTGGCCACCCGCGCCGCTGGCGCGGAAGGTGTCCACCCGCAGGTCGGCGGGGTTGATGTCCACCTCGATGGAGTCGTCCACCTCGGGGTAGACGAACACGCTGGCGAAGGAGGTGTGGCGGCGGGCGTTCGAGTCGAAGGGCGACTTGCGCACCAGGCGGTGCACGCCGGTCTCGGTGCGCAGCGTGCCGAAGGCGTAGTCGCCGGTGACCTTGATGCTGGCGCTCTTGATGCCGGCCACTTCGCCGGGGGATTCCTCGAGCAGTTCAACGCCGAATCCGCGGCGCTCGCAGAACTTGAGGTACATGCGCTCGAGCATGGAGGCCCAGTCCTGGGCCTCGGTGCCGCCGGAGCCCGCCTGGATGTCGATGAAGCAGGCGTTGGGGTCCATGGGGTTGGAGAACATGCGGCGGAACTCGAGCTCCGCCACCAGCTTCTCGATGCCCTGCGCGTCGCCCTCCACCGCCTCGAGGGTGGCGTCGTCGCCATCGGCGCGGCCGAGCTCGAACAGCTCCGTGCCGTCCCTCAGACCCGCATCGATCGTCTCGAGGGTGTGCACCACGGCCTCGAGAGCCTTCTTCTCCTTGCCGAGGTCCTGGGCGCGTTTCGGATCGTCCCAGACCTTCGGGTCCTCGACCAGGCGGTCGACCTCGTTCAGCCGGCCCTTCTTCGCGTCGAAGTCAAAGATACCTCCGTAGCTCGGCGGCCCGGCGGCCCAGGTCTTCGAGGTGCGAGGCGATGGCGTTGAGGCGTTCGGCTTCCATGGTGTCGGGCGGTCCGGGGCGTCGGAAAAGCCGCGGATTCTACCGGAAGGGGCGTGGGGGCGCCCCTCACGCGAACAGCCAGGCCCCGGCGGCCAGGCCCGCGCCCACGGCGACCATGGGCCCCGCGCACTGCCTGCCCAGCCCGCGGCCGCCGGCCACGAACACCACCCCGAGCTTGAAGGCGAGGTTCGACAGCACCGCCAGGACCATCACCGCGGCCACGGCGCCAGGGGCGATCTGGCCGAGGTGGTTGAGGCGCAGTGCCGACAGGGTGATGGCGTCCACGTCGGTGGCGCCCGAGACCAGCGCGACGGCGTACAGGCCGGTCCTGCCGGCCACGTCCGTGAGCCAAGCCGCGAGCAGCAGCACCACCGCATAGAGCGCGCCGAACGTGAGGGCAGTGCGAAGCTCCGTGGGGTTGCCCAGGGGCAGCACCGGCCCGGCTGCGTCCCGGGCGGAGGCACGCCACGCGGGCAGCGCCCCGAGCACGCCGCACGCGGCACCCGTGACGAGGACGGGCAGCAGGGTCGGCGCCAGCGCCGGCGACACCACCATGCTCACGACGGCGAGGCGCGCCAGCACCACGAGGTTCGCCAGCACGATCACCATGGCCGCCAGCGGCGCAAGTCCCGCGTCGCCGCGCGCGTGGCGCGCGTACACCAGGGTGGTGGCGGTGCTCGACACCAGGCCGCCGAACAGCCCCGCGAACCGGGCGCCCGCCCGACGGCCGGCGATGCGGAAGGCCACGTAGCCGGCCAGCGCCACGCCGGACACCAGCACCACCATCACCCAGGCCTGGCGAAGGTTCAGCGCGCCGTAGGGGCCGAAGGGACGGTCCGGCAGCACCGGAAGCACGACGAAGGTGAGCACGGCGAACTGCAGGATGGAGATGAGCTCGTGACGCTCCAGGCCCAGGGTGAGGCTGCGCAGCTCGGACTTGAAGGCGAGCAGCAGCGTGGCGGCGATGGCCGCCATCACCGCGAGGGTGGCAAGCCCGTGCCAGACGAGGGCGGCGAGGGTGAAGCACACGAGCCCGGCGGCGATGGTGGTGGCGCCGGGGTCGGGGCCTTCCACCTCGTCGCGGAACTGCGCGCCGATCAGCAGCGCGCCCACCAGCACCAGGCCCACCGCCGGTAGCCAGGGGGCGCCGGTCTTCTCGCCCAGCAGTGCGAGGGTCGCGCCGAACAGGGCGATCAGCGCGAAGGTGCGCAGGCCTGCCTTGGCCGTGGGATTGCGCTCGCGCTCCATGCCCATGAGCAGGCCGATGGCCAGCGCCGTGGCCATGCGGAGCGCTTCGTCCACCACGGCGGTTCGCAGCCAGTCCATGCGGAGAGTGTACCGGTGCGCGGCGCGGCCGTTCAGCCGCGCGCGGGCTCCCAGTGCTCGAGGGTGAGCTGCAGGCTGCGTCGGCCGTTCCATTCGTTCACATCGAGCCGGTAGGCAGCCCGGATGCGCTCGGGCAAGGGCTCGGCTCGGCCGAACAGCATGGCGCCCATGGCGGGCCCGGATGGGGGGCACAGCCTCAACCGCAGGTGGCCGCCGCCCACCACGCGCTGTTCGGCCACCTGGAAGTCGTCCTCGAACAGCGGCGGGGCGAAGGCCTGTCCCCACACCTGGTCGCGCAGCGCCTCCGCCAGGGGCAGGTCGCGCTCGCCGGGGCCGAGCGTGCCGTCGGTCTCGAGCACGCGATCGAGGTCCGCGGGATCGAGCAGGCCGCGCACCGTTTCCTCGAAGGCGGTGGCGAAACGGGGCAGGTCGTCCGGCCTGACGCTGACGCCTGCGGCGGCGGCATGGCCGCCGAAGGTGCCCATCAGCCCCGGTTGGCGCCGGTCGGTGAGGTCCAGGGCGTCGCGCAGGTGCAAACCGCGGATGGAGCGTCCCGATCCCTTGAGCAGCCCGTCCGGTCCGGCGGCGAAGCACAGCGCCGGACGGTGGAAGCGGTCCTTGAGCCGGGACGCGAGCAGTCCCACGACGCCCGGGTGCCAGCGGGGGTCGTGCAGCACCAGCGCGGCGCGGCCGGCCAGCGCCTCGGCGTCGAGATCGGCGAAGGCGGCGGCCTGCATGTCCGCCTCGATCCCGCGCCGCTAGCGATTGAGCGCGTCCAGCCGCTGGGCGAGCGGCCGCGCGGTGGCCAGGTCCGGCGCCACCAGGCACTCGATGCCCCGGGACATGTCGTCGAGGCGTCCCGCGGCGTTGATGCGCGGACCCAGCACGAAGCCCAGGTCCCAGGCGGACAGGGCGTGGGGACTGCGGCCGGCGGCGTCGAGCAGCGCGAGCAGGCCCGGCCGGGCGCGCCCGGCGCGCAGGCGCCTCAGGCCCTGGGCCACCAGGATGCGGTTGTTGCGGTCCAGCGGCACCACGTCGGCCACCGTGCCTACCGCCACCAGGTCGAGCAGGGTCGCCAGGTTGGGCTCGGGCGCCGCGGCGAAGGCGCCGCGGCGGCGCAGTTCGGCGCGCAACGCGAGCAGCACGTAGAACATGACGCCCACCCCCGCCAGGCACTTGCTCGGGAAGTCGCAGCCGGGCTGGTTGGGATTGACGATGCATTCGGCGTCGGGCAGTTCGGCCCCCGGCAGGTGGTGGTCGGTGACCAGCACCCGGATACCGCGCCGGCGTGCCTCCGCGACGCCCTCCAGGCTGGCGATGCCGTTGTCCACGGTGATGATCACGTCGGGCCGGCGCTGCGCTGCCACGGCCACGATGGCCGGCGTCAGGCCGTAGCCCATCTCGAAGCGATTGGGCACGAGGGTGTCCACCACGGCACCGAAGGCGCGCAGCGCCAGCAGCCCGAGCGCCGCGGCCGTGGCGCCGTCGGCGTCGTAATCGCCCACGATCAGCAGGCGATGTCCGGCGGCGATCGAGTCGGCCAGCAGGGCACCCATCGCCTCGGCATTGCGCAGCCGGGCCGCGGGCAGCAGGGCGTCGAGCCCCGTATCCAGCTCGGCGGTGGTGGCCACTCCACGCGACGCGAACAGCCGGGCCATGACAGGGTGCACGCCCGCCGCTTCGAGCGCGCGGCGCGCCTCCTCGGGAACGGGGCGGCATCGAAGGCGGGGGTTTTCGGGCAGGGGGGGCATGGGATGGGCCGCGGCCGCGCTCAAGTCGGCCTGCGCGCAACCGATACTAGCCCCGCGAGGCGTGCTCCGTCCCCCGGAACACCGGCCTGTCGCCCGAGGAAACTTTCATGATTCCAACGCGTTACCGGATCTCCACCCAGGTCTCCGCAATCGCCTCCGCGATCCTGGTGGTGGCCGTGCTGTCCTTCTCGCTGCTGGCCTACTACCGCACCTCGACCGTGCTCTACGCCCGAGGCGCTGCCGAACTGCAGGCCCGGGTCGAGCTGATCGAGCGCCAGCTGGAGACCTTCGACGCCACCGTCAAGGCAAGCGCCGACCGGCTGTCGCGGATCTTCATGGATCGCATCGGGACGGTGAGCGTGGACGCTGTGCGCACGGTCACGGTGGGCGAGCGCGCGGTGCCGGTGGCCACCGGATCGGGCGGCCCGCTGGCCCTGGACTTCGCGGCGGTGGACGAGTTCGCCCGCGCCACCGGCGGGGTGGCCACGGTGTTCGTGCGCTTGGGCGACGACTTCATGCGCGTGACCACTTCGTTGCGCAAGGAGGACGGCAGCCGGGCGCTGGGCACGCTGCTGGGCAGCGCCCATCCGGCCTACGCGGCTGTCATGAAGGGCGAGCCCTTCCTCGGCAAGGCCCGGCTGTTCGGGCGCCACTACATGACGAAATACGTGCCGGTGAAGGACGGCGCCGGCCGCGTGAGCGCGATTCTGTTCGTGGGCTTCGACGTGACCGAGGCCATGGCGGCGCTGGTGAAGCAGATCGCCACGGCGCGCATCGGCGACACCGGCCACTACTTCCTGCTCGACGGCTCGAATGGCAGGACGCGCGGCGAGCTGATCGCGCATCCGCAGAAGGCCGGCACCAGCGTGCTGGAGGATGCCTCCCTGGAGGCCTACAGGGCGCTGCTCGCCGAGGCCCCGCCCCGCACGAGCGAAGCCGCCGGCCGAATGCTCGTGCAGGTGCCGTTCGCCTCGTGGGGCTGGGTGGTGGGCGCCAGCGTGGAACTGGCGGAGCTGCACCGCGATGCCGCGAGCCTGCGCAACCTGATGATGGTGCTCGGACTCGTGGTGCTGGGCGCGGGCTGCGTCGCCACCTACGTGGTGCTGTCGCGGCGGCTTGCGCCGCTCGCCCGCCTCGCGGCGGATGCCGAACGCCTCGGCGCCGGTGACCTCACGGTGCGTGCGAACCACGCCAGCCGCGACGAGATCGGCGAACTGGCGCACGCCTTCAACGCCATGGCCGGGCAGTTCGCGGGCATCACCGCGCGCATGCAGCAGGCCTCGGCCCGGTTGAAGGACGCGGTGGCCCGGGTGCGCGAGGATTCGGCCACGGTGCAGGAGGGTTCCCGCGAGCAGAGCGACTCGGCCTCGCGCGTGGCTGCCGCCCTCGAGGAGGTGACGGTGAGCCTGCAGCTCGTCGGCGACAACGCCCGCGACTCCCAGCGGCTGTCACGCCGGACGTCCGAGATGTCCACGCACGGCGAGTCGGTGGTGCGACGCACGGCCGAGGAGATCGGCCGCATCGCGGGCGCGGTGCGCGAGGCGGCCGGTGCCATCGAGGGCCTGAGCCGGCGCTCCGGGGAGATCACCCGGGTGATCAAGGTGATCAAGGACATCGCCGACCAGACCAACCTGCTGGCGCTCAACGCGGCCATCGAGGCCGCGCGCGCCGGCGAGCAGGGCCGCGGCTTCGCCGTGGTGGCCGACGAGGTGCGCAAGCTCGCCGAGCGTACCGCCAGCGCCACGGTGGAGATCGGCGGAATGATCGAGGCGATCCAGGCCGAGACCCGCCAGGCGGTGGGCGGCATGGAATCCAGCTCGGCGCAGGTGGAGGAGGGCGTTCGCCTGGCTCACGAGGCCGCCGGCTCGCTGTCCGGCATCCTCGAGGCAGCCGGCGAATCGCTGGTGAAGGCCAACGAGATCGTGGCCTCCATGGACGAGCAGAACGCGGCCGGCGCGGAGATCGCCCGCAACGTGGAGCGAATTGCCGCCATGGCGGATGCCAACCGTTCCTCCGCCGCCCGCAGCCACGCCTCGGTGCAGGAGCTCGAGGCCCTCGCCGCCGAACTCGCGGCGGTCACGGCGGGCCTGAAGACGGCCTGAGCGGCCGGCCGAGTTCAGCGGCGCGGCCCGCAGGCCGACAGCGGTCGAGGCCGGCGCCAGAACCGCCACGCCTCGCGCGGGCCCAGGCGCCACTGCGCGCCCGCGCGGCCCGCGAATCCCGCCACGGTCACTTCCTCCAGGCGCCGTGCCGCCAGGTCCGCGAGCGCGGGCGCGATCCACGATCCGTCGAGGTGCCGCAATGCCGCGCGCCAGCCATCCACGTCGCCGACACCTGCCGCGCGCCGCGCCGCCTCCCATTCCACCAGGGTGTCCATGCCGGTCGGCCCGGCGCCGCGCGGCCAGCGCGGCGGCACCGCTTCGATGGCCATTCCGGCAGCGGCCGCCAGCCCGCGCAGCACCGGCGCCTCGCCGAGCAGCCGCGCGGCAGGCCGCCTCGGGGGGACGGGCAGCGCCGCGCCGCCCCAGATCCAGAGGCTGTTGAGCGGCAGGCGGCCGTCGCGCTCGCGCGCGATGTTCACGGGATGGTCGTGCAGCAGCATCTGGGCCTCGTTCACGCGCCGGAGCCAGGTCCGGGCCTGAGGGCCCGAGGGCAGCAGCGCATCCACCGAACGGCCGTGCGCGGCGTCCGTGGACACCGCGGCGAGCGCGGCGGCTGCGGGCAGTCGGACGAACCACGCATCGGGCCGCAGCGCCTCGAAGCGCAGCGCATCCGCCGCGAAGAACGCGTTGAGCGTCTCGGCCAGGGCGGCGGCCTCGCCGGGCGTGACATCACCGGGCCCGGGACGCGACAGGAACAGCTCCACGCCGCGCGGCTGCAGATGGACGGGATCGGCGCGCAGCCATGCGGCGCCCGCCGGATCGCCACCCAGGCCCGCCAGGCTGGCGGCCGCCAGCGGCGCCGCGTCCGCGGGATCGAGCCCGAAGGCCGACAGCGCCCAGGCCTGCTCCCCCGCCCCGAGTTCCCGGCGTTCGCCGCGCGCCATGAGCCGCTCCAGCGCCGGCAGCCGCAGGCCCTCGGCGGGCCGGGGATCTTCGGGGTCGGGCCAGAACAGGGCGGGAACCAGCAGGGTCAGGCGGGCCATGGCGCCACGGGCGGGAAGGGCTGCGCACGATAGCGCAGGTGCGCCGCTGCGGGCATGGCGCTGCGGGCTCTGGCACAATCGCGTCCGTTCCCGAGACACGCCACGGGCA
>CAZXJW010000049.1:0-3810 GCA_964641005.1 uncultured Rhodocyclaceae bacterium | reverse complement strand
CCTTCGGCCGCCCGAGCGGTCCGAGTGTCGTCCCCGGGCCTGAAAGGCCCGACGCCCGATCGCTCCCGCCACGTTCCCGGATCCCGACGCCTCCGCGTGCTGCCCTTCGAGTATTCCGTCGGCCTGCGCTACACCCGCGCCAAGCGCCGCAACCGCTTCATCTCGGTGATCTCCATCATCTCCATCGTGGGGATGGGCGTGGGCATCTGGGCCCTGATCGTCGTGCTCTCGGTGATGAACGGCTTCCAGACCGAGATCCGCACGCGCATCCTGAGCGCGGCGTCGCACCTGCAGGTGATGGGCTTCGACGGCCTGCTCACGGGCTGGGACGAACTCGCCGGTCGCGTGGCGAAGCATCCGGACGTGACCGGCGCGGCGCCGTTCGTGAATGGCCAGGGTCTGTTCTCCAGCGGCGAGCGGGTGCAGGGCGGGCTGGTGCGCGGCATCCTGCCCGGGCGCGAGGACCAGGTGTCGGACTTCGGCGGGCACATGACGCGCGGTTCCCTGGATGCGCTGCGCCCCGGTGAGTTCGGCATCGTGCTGGGCATCGAGCTGGCCCGCAGCCTCGGGGTGCGGGTGGACGACCGGGTCACGGTGATCATCCCCCAGGGCCAGGTGACCGCGGCGGGGTTGCTGCCGCGCATCCGCCAGTTCCGCGTGGTGGGGGTGTTCGAGATCGGCATGTACGAGTACGACGCCTCGCTCGCGCTCATGCACATGGCCGACGCCCAGAAGCTCTATCGCCTCGGCGAGGGCGTCTCCGGCCTTCGGCTGAAGCTCAAGGACCCCTTCGACGCGCCTCGGGTCACTCGCGACCTGGTCGCCACGCTGCAGGGCGACGTTTTCGTCACCGACTGGACGCGCAGCCACGGCAACCTGTTCCGCGCGGTGCAGATCGAGAAGCGCATGATGTTCATCATCCTCACGCTCATCGTGCTGGTGGCGGCCTTCAACATCGTCTCCACGCTGGTGATGGCGGTCAGCGAGAAGCAGGCCGACATCGCCATCCTGCGCACGCTCGGTGCCTCGCCGGGCAGCATCATGAAGATCTTCGTGGTGCAGGGCTGGGTGATCGGCGTGACCGGCACGCTGCTGGGGGTCACGGCGGGCGTGCTCACGGCGGTGAACATCGACGTGATCGTGCCCTTCATCGAGCGGGCGCTGGGCGTGGAATTCATGGCCAAGGACGTCTACCAGATCTCCGAGCTGCCATCCGAGGTTCACGTGGTGGACGTGGTGCTGGTGGGATTCATGTCCCTGCTCCTGGGGCTGGTGGCCACCCTGTACCCGAGCTGGAGGGCGTCGCGCACCAATCCCGCGGCGGCGCTTCGCTATGAGTGAAGCCCACGCCGGAGCGGTGCTGCGCGCCCGCGGGCTGCGCAAGGTGTACGACGAGGGGCCGGCGCCCGTGGAGGTGCTGCGCGGAGTGGACCTGGAGGTGAACGCCGGCGAGAGCGTCGCCATCGTGGGTGCCTCCGGTTCCGGCAAGAGCACGCTGCTGCACCTGCTCGGCGGCCTGGACCACGCCAGCGGCGGCAGCATCGAGCTGATGGGGCTCGAGGTGTCGGGCCTGTCGCAGAGGGACCTCGGCGCGCTGCGCAACCGCGCGCTGGGTTTCGTCTACCAGTTCCATCACCTGCTGCCCGAGTTCACGGCCCTGGAGAACGTGGCAATGCCGCTGGACATCCGGCGCGTGCCGCCGGCGGCGGCGCGCGAGGCCGCGCGCCAGATCCTGCAGCGCGTGGGGCTCTCGGCCCGGGTCGGCCACCTGCCCGGCGAGCTCTCCGGGGGCGAGCGCCAGCGAGCGGCCCTGGCCCGCGCCCTGGTGACGCGCCCGGCCTGCCTGCTGGCCGACGAGCCCACCGGCAACCTCGATCGCAGCAATGCCGGCGCGGTGCTCGACCTGATGATGGAACTCAACCGAGACCTGGGCACGGCCCTGGTCATCGTCACCCACGATCCGGGCATCGCGGCGCGCATGCAGCGCACCCTTCGCCTGGAGGACGGCGTGCTCGTCGCCGCGTGATCGACGCCCGCCGCGCCCTGAGAGAGAATCCGGCCCGCCGCCTCCCGGCGGCGCGCCGCACCGGGCCCATCGCCCGCCAACGTCCGCCGGCCGTTTTCCGCCGGCCATCCGCAAGGAACCTCCGATGCACCTGAAGAACCTCCGGCCGCTCGCGGCTGCCGTGCTGGTCGCGTTCGCGTCCGGAAGCGCGCTCGCCCAGGACCTCAAGTCCGAGGACGAGAAGACCCTCTATTCCCTCGGTGCGATGCTCGCGAAGCAGCTCCAGACCCTCGAGCTCACGCCCGAGCAGACCGAGCTGGTGAAGCGCGGCCTGAACGACGTGATCACCGGGAAGAAGCCCGCCGTGGATCCCGATGCCTACCAGCAGAAGATCCAGCAGTTCGCCAATTCCCGCCGCATGGCCCAGGCCGAGAAGGCTGCCGGCGCGGGGCGCGCCTTCGCCGACAAGGCCGCCAAGGAGAAGGGCGCGGTCAAGACCGACAGCGGCCTGGTGTATCTGTCTGTCAAGGACGGCAGCGGCGCGGCCCCCAAGGCCAGCGACCGCGTGAAGGTGCACTACCGCGGCACCCTCACCGACGGCCGCGAGTTCGACTCGAGCTACGCGCGCAACGAGCCGGCGGAGTTTCCGCTGAACGGCGTGATTCCGTGCTGGACCGAGGGCCTGCAGAAGATGAAGGTCGGCGGAAAGGCGAAGCTGGTGTGCCCGCCCGAGATCGCCTACGGTGACCGCGGCGCGGGCAACGTGATTCCGCCCAAGGCCACGCTGGTGTTCGAGGTGGAACTGCTCGAAGTGGCGAAGTAACCCGACGCGAGTCCCGCCGCCGGTGGCGTCCTGCCGCCGGTCAGGCGGGCGGCGATTCGCGCAGCCGCTGGCGCCGCCGCCACGCCAGCACCACGTACAGCCGCCAGCCGGCCAGCACCGCCACGTAGCCGAGCGCGGCCAGGATCACCGCCAGCAGCACCAGGCCCACCACGAAGGGCTTGCCCATGGCCGCCATCCAGGCGAGCAGCGTGGGAATCCACTCGGTGATGCCGCCGCCCAGGGTGAGCACGGCATCGGGCATGGGCGTGCCCGCATCGCCCGTCACGAGGGATCCGAGCTTGAAGGCCGCCAGGTAGATGGGGACGATGGTCACCGGGTTGGTGTACCACGTGGCCGCCACGGCCACTGGCAGGTTGACGCGCAGGATCACCGCCAGCAGCGCCGCGCACAGCATCTGAACCGGACCCGGGATCATGCCGGCGAACAGTCCCACGGCCAGGCCGCCTGCCACGGAGCGGCGGTGCAGGTGCCACAGGTTGTGATGGTGCAGCGCCGAGCCGAAGCAGGCCACGAAACGGTTCGCCCGGATCGAGTCGTGGTTCGGCAGGAACTTGCGAAACAGCTTGCGCGGCATGCTCGGCCGGCCCTCGTGGCAGGAGTCGTGATCGAGACCGGCTGAAGCGGGAAACGTTCCTGCGCACCGGTCCTGTTTCCGGGAGCGGGATTGGGGGTGTGGCGGGCGGCGGCATTCGCGGGCGGAGCGTGGTGGCTGCAGCAGCAGTCGGCGCTGCCCGGCGCGGGCCCGCTGTTCATGGCGGCGGCGCTCGCCGTGCTCGCGCACGCCTGGCGCCGCGCTGCACCGGGCCCGTTCCGCCATGCCGGCCGCGGCGCCGCGCTGGCCGCCTGGGCGCTGGCCGGGTTCGGCTGGGCGGCGCTGCACGCCCATCACCGGCTCGCCGATGGCCTCGATCCGTCGCTCGAGGGGCGCGACCTCGTCGTGGTGGGGGTGGTGAGCGCGTTG
>CAZXJW010000048.1:0-14987 GCA_964641005.1 uncultured Rhodocyclaceae bacterium | reverse complement strand
GCCTTCGAGCCGAAGCCGATGCGGGTGAGGAACATCTTCATCTGCTCGGGCGTGGTGTTCTGGGCCTCGTCGAGGATGACGAAGGAGTGGTTGAGCGTGCGCCCGCGCATGAAGGCCAGCGGCGCGATCTCGATCACGCCGCGCTCGAAGAGCTTGCCCACCTTCTCGAAGCCCATCAGGTCGTACAGGGCGTCGTAGAGCGGCCGCAGGTAGGGGTCCACCTTCTGCACCAGGTCGCCGGGCAGGAAGCCCAGCCGCTCGCCGGCCTCCACCGCGGGGCGTACCAGCACCAGGCGCTTGACCGCATCGCGCTCGATGGCGTCCACGGCGCAGGCCACCGCCAGGTAGGTCTTGCCGGTGCCGGCCGGGCCGATGCCGAAGGTGATGTCGTGGGCGAGGATGGCCTTGAGGTACTCCGCCTGCATGCGGGTGCGGCCCTGCAGGTCGCGCCGGCGGGTGTGCAGAAGCGGCGCGTCGGGCACCTCGGCGGCGCCGCCGGTGGCCTCCACCAGGCCGAGCTGCACGTCCTCCACTTCCAGCGGCGCCACCGAGCGCTCGTAGAAGCTCCTGAGCAGGTCGGCGGCGAGCCGGCCGCGCTCGAGGGCGCCGTGGATGCGGAACACCTCGCCGCGCCGGGCGATGCTCACGTCCAGGGCGTTCTCGATCTGGCGCAGGTTCTCGTCGAGCGCCCCGCACAGGTTGGCGAGGCGCTGGTTGTCCACCGGGTCGAGGGTGAGCTCGACGGCTGTGTCGTCGCTCACGCGGTCTCGAGGGTGCGGATCTCGCCGCGCAGGGAATGGGGCAGGGCGGCGGTGATCTCCACCTCCACGTAACGTCCCACCAGGCGCGGCCGGCCGCGGAAGTTCACCACGCGGTTGTTGGCGGTGCGCCCGGCGAGCTCGGCGGGGTCCTTGCGCGAGGGGCCCTCCACGAGCACGCGCTGCACGCTGCCCACCATGGCGGCGCTGATGTCGAAGGCCTGCTCCTCGAGCCTTGCCTGCAGGCGCCGAAGCCACGCGATCTTGGTGGCGTGGGGCACGGGGTCGGGCAGGGCGGTGGCCGGCGTGCCGGGCCGGGCGCTGTAGACGAAGCTGAAGCTCGCGTCGAAGCCCAGCTCCTCCACCAGCGCGAGGGTCTCGCCGAACTCGGCCTCGGTCTCGCCGGGGAAGCCCACGATGAAGTCGGAGGAGATGCACACGTCGGGGCGCGCCAGGCGCAGCCGCCGGATGATGTCGCGGTACTCGGCCGCGGTGTAGCCGCGCTTCATGGCCGCCAGCACGCGGTCCGAGCCCGCCTGCACCGGCAGGTGCACGTGCGGCACGAGCTTGGCGATGCGGCCGTGGGCGTCGATGAGGCGCTGGGTGAATTCCTTCGGGTGGGAGGTGGTGTAGCGGATGCGTTCGATGCCGGGCACCTCGGCCACGTATTCCAGCAGCAGCGCGAAGTCGCCGTCCTCGCCGTCGGGCAGGCGGCCGCGCCAGGCGTTCACGTTCTGTCCCAGCAGGGTGAGTTCGCGCACGCCCTGGTCGGCCAGGTCGGCGACCTCGGTGAGCACGTCGTCGAAGGGGCGCGAGACTTCCTCGCCGCGGGTGTAGGGCACCACGCAGAAGCTGCAGTACTTGCTGCAGCCTTCCATGATGGAGACGAAGGCCTGGGCACCCTCCACGCGCGGCGGGGGCAGGTGGTCGAACTTCTCGATCTCGGGGAAGCTCACGTCCACCTGCGGGCGTCCGGTGCCGGCGCGGCTGTCCATGAGCGCGGGCAGGCGGTGCAGCGTCTGAGGCCCGAACACCAGGTCCACGAAGGGCGCGCGCTCGACGATGGCCTGTCCTTCCTGGCTGGCCACGCAGCCGCCCACGCCGATGAGCACGCCGGGCCGGCGGCGCTTGATCTCGCGCGCCCGCCCCAGGTCGGTGAACACCTTCTCCTGCGCCTTCTCGCGCACCGAGCAGGTGTTGAACAGGATGACGTCGGCCTGTTCGGGGTCGTCGGTGGGTTCCAGGCCGCGCGACTCCCGCAGCACGTCGGCCATGCGCGCCGAGTCGTACTCGTTCATCTGGCAGCCGAAGGTGCGGATGTAGACCTTGCCGGGCATGGCGACGGCCGTTACTTCTTCTTGAACTCGTAGCCGCGGGACATCAGCGTGTCGATTTCCTGCTCGGTGAGGATCCACACGCCCCAGACCTGCTCGAACTGGTCGAAGTTGAACGCCACCCAGCCGCTGCCGCGCACGGTGTTGGGGGTGATGATGCGGTTGTCCAGGGTGCGGATCTTCGAACCCGGCGCCAGCCGGTACCAGCGCTTGCTGATCAGGATGTTGGGGTAGTCCACTTCCTCCAGCAGCCCGACGCGGATGTCCTGGGGGAAGGTGCGCTGGGCGAACGCGGCAAGCGGCGCCGCCAGCAGGGCGAGGGCAAGTACCTGGAGGATGAGTCGTCGCATCGGTGTCTGGTCCGTCGCGCAATCCGGGCACGGGTTTCGTGCCCCCGGGAGTGCCGGCCGGCCGGGCGGCTGGCGGGATGCGCAGGGAGTTGGTGGCGAATCAGGGATTTGAACCCCGGACCAACGGATTATGATTCCGCTGCTCTAACCACTGAGCTAATTCGCCACGTGCCTTGCGACAGGGCTGCGGAATCTACCGAAGCCCCTCTCCCCTTGTCAAGGAAACTCACGCTAATCAATACCCTGCGACCCCGCGGGCCGGTGCCGCCATGGATGTGACCGTGGTGGGGGCCGGCCTCGTGGGCACGTCGCTGGCACTCGCCTGCGCCCGGGCCGACCTCGAGGTGGCGCTGGTGACCGACGCCGTCCCCGGGCCCGCGCCGCGCGACTGGGACGTGCGCGTCTACGCCATCAGTCCGGGCAGCCGCGCGCTGCTCGCGCAGCTCGGCGCATGGCCGCGCGTCGATCCCGCCCGCCTGCAACCCGTGGTGCGCATGGAGATCTTCGGCGACGACGGCGCGGCGCGGCTGGAGTTCGATGCGCGCGCGGCTGGCGTGGCCGAACTGGCCTGCATCGCCGAGAGTGGCGCCGTGGCGGCTGCCCTGTGGGATGCCCTCGCGGAGCACGGGGGCTGTGAGATCCGCGCCCCGGCCCGGCCTGCCGGGCTGGTGGTGACGCCCGAGGGTGCCCGGTTGTCGCTCGAGGACGGCACGGCGCTCGACAGCGCCCTGGTGGTGGGCGCCGATGGCCGCGAGTCGTGGGTGCGCGCCGTGGCCGGCATCGAGGCGCCGGGCCGCGACTATCCGCAGCACGCCGTGGTGGCGAACTTCGAGTGCACCGTGCCGCATCGGGGCGCGGCGCGGCAGTGGTTCCGGGCCGATGGCGTGCTGGCCCTGCTGCCGCTGCCCGGCGACCGCGTGTCCATGGTGTGGTCGGCCACCGGCGCCGTCGCCACCGAACTGCTGCACGCCGGTCCCGCGGAACTGGCCACGCGGGTGGCTGCCGCGGCGAACGGACTGGCCGGCGAGCTGTCCCTGATCACGGCGCCGGCAGGTTTTCCGTTGCGTGCGCGCCTTGCGAAGCGCTTCGTGCAGCCGCGGCTGGCGCTGGTGGGCGACGCCGCCCATCACGTGCACCCGCTGGCGGGCCAGGGCGTGAACCTGGGCCTGCGGGACGTGCGCGAGCTGGCGGCGGTGCTCGCCGGCCGCGGGCCGCAGCGCGACTGCGGGGCATTGCCGCTGCTGCGCCGCTACGAGCGCGCCCGCCGCGAGGACGCGCTCGCCATGCTGGCTGTAACCGACGGGCTGCAACGTCTGTTCGCCAGCACCGTTCCCGGCCTCGGCCGGCTGCGCAATGCGGGGCTTGCCCTCACGGGCCGCCTGCCGCTGGTGCGAAGGCTGCTTGCGCAGCACGCGCTGGCCTGAGTGGTCACCCCATCAACGCCGTACTCACCCCGAAACCCCAGGAGCCTTCCATGTTCCAGCAAACCCTCGTGCGCGCCCTCGCCGGCGCCGCTCTGCTCGTGGCGGCCAGCGCCTGTGCCGACGAGGCATCGGTCAAGAAGGCCTTCGCGGCCAAGTTCCCCAAGGCCAACGTGGAGAGCGTGAAGCTCGTCCCCGAGACGGGGCTCTACGAGATCGTCATCCCGCGTGGCGACGACCCGATCATCATCTACACCGATTCCGACTTCCGCTTCATGCTCCAGGGCAACCTCGTGGAGACCAAGGGCATGACCGATCTCACCGAGAAGACCCGCAGCCGCGCCACGGCCATCGACTTCTCCACCCTGCCGCTGGACAAGGCCATCAAGAAGGTCAAGGGCAACGGTTCGCGCAAGGTGGCGGTGTTCACCGATCCGGACTGCCCGTTCTGCAAGCGCGTGGAGCAGGAGTTCGAGAAGCTCGACAACGTCACCGTCTATCTCATCATGTATCCCATCGAGCAGCTCCACCCCAAGGCCGCGGCGAAGGCGAAGTCCATCTGGTGCTCGCCCGACCGGCTCAAGGCCTGGGACGACTACATGCTGCGCGGCACCTCGCCCACGGCGAGCGGCGACTGCGCCAACCCCGTGGACGAACTCATGGCCTGGGGCCAGAAGAAGGGCATCAACGCCACGCCCACCCTGGTGTTCGCCGACGGCAGCCGCGTGCCGGGCGCGCTCACCGCAGCGCAGCTGGAAAGCCGCTTCGCCGAGGCGGGCGGCAAGTAATCGCGGGGGCATCGCTTGGGGGCCGGGTCCGCGGCATCGGTCCCGGGCGCGGATCCCGGAGGGCTGCGCCGCCTGGCGTTCGCCCTCGGCGCATCGCTGCTCGTGCACGCATGGCTGATGTGGGGCGTTCCCGTGCGCCCGCCCCGCGTGCCGGCAGGCGAGGGCGGCGCGGGCTTGAAGGCGCGCATCGTGGTGGCGAACAAGGCCGATGGCGAGGCCGTGCCCGAGCCCCTGCCTCGTCCGGGGCGCATCCCGGCCATGGATGCGCGCCCCGCGCCGGCGCCGGTTGCCGAACCGCCGCCGCCCGAACCGCCCGCTGCCGGTGAGCCGGCGCCCCTGACGCCGCCCGCGGAGCCGCCGGCGGCGCTCGAGCTTCCCGTCCCGGGCCAGCCCGACTTCTTCCCGGTGCGCATGCTCGACGTGCTGCCGCGCCCGGTGGAGGAGGTGCCGCTGGTCTATCCGGAGTCGGCTGGCGGCGACCAGAGCGGCACCGTGACGCTGCTGCTGCTCATCGACGAGCTGGGCATGGTGGTGGAGGCGAGCGTGCTGGAAGCCGATCCGCCCGGGGTCTTCGACCTCGCCGCGGTGGAGGCCTTCCGCGGCACGCTGTTCGTGCCCGGCCAGCGCGACGGCCGGCCGGTGCGCAGCCGGCTGGTGGTGCAGGTGTCCTTCCAGGCCAACGCGGAGTCCATGCGACTGCGCTGACCGCGCCCGCGGGCCCCGCGCCGCACGTCTCGCGGGCCGCCCTCATGTCCTGCACCCGCCGCCCCGGCGCTCCTGCGCCACCCGCTCAGGGCGTCTTCGCCGCCCGCGGCAGCAGCACCCACAGCAGCAGCGGCTGGCGCATGCGCCCCGCCAGTTCACCGGCCTCGTCGCCGAAGCCCCAGAAATAGTCGGCCCGCACGGCGCCCTTGATGGCGCCGCCCGTGTCCTGGGCGGCCATGAGCCGGTTCAGCGGCGCGCTGCCGCCCGGCCAGGTGCTGGAGAGGTATACCGGCGCGCCCAGCGGCACGGCGCGCGGGTCCACCGCGAGGCTGCGCCCGGTGGTGAGCGGCACGCCCAGCGAGCCGATGGGGCCGCCGTCGCCGGGCGGCAGTTCGCGGAAGAACACGTAGGACGGATTCTCGTTGAGCAGCGCGGCGAGCCGGCTCGGGTTCTTCTGGCCCCAGGCGCGGATGCCCTGCATGGACGCCTGGTCGAGGGTGAGCTCGCCGCGCTCCACCAGCAGCCGCCCTACCGAGCGGTAGGCGTGGCCGTTCTGGTCGGAATAGCCGATGCGCACCAGCTCGCCGTTGTCCAGCCTCACGCGGCCCGACCCCTGCACCTGCAGGAAGAAGGCGTCCACGGCATCGTCCACCCAGATCAGCTCGCGGCCACGCAGCGGCGCCGCGCCGTTGTCGATGTCCGCGCGGGTGTAGTAGGGCACGAGCTTGCGGCCCACCACGCGGCCGCGCAGCCGCAGGCCCTTGAGTTCCGGGTAGAGCTCGGCGAGTTCCACCGACACCAGGTCCTCCGGTGCGGCATACAGCGGAATGCGATAGCGGGCATCGGGCGTGCGGCTGCCCCGCAGCAGCGGTTCGTAGTAGCCGGTGAGCAGGCCCTCGGCCTTGCCGTCGGCCGCCAGCACCCGGTGGGGCTGGAACTCGGTCTCGAGGAAGCGGCGCTGGGCCTCCGCGCCGGCGGTGGCCAGCGGCTGGGCGCGGGCGCACAGCTCGGGCCAGGGAGCGGTCTTCATGGCCGGGCATCCGCGCAGGAAGGCCAGGAAGCCCGCGGTGATCTCGTCCTCGGTCCAGCCGGGCAGGTCTTGGAACTCCGCCGGCTCGAGGCGTGCGGTGGGCGCCGGCTTCGGTGGCGCGGCGTCGGGGGGGGCGGGCGGGGCCGGGCAGCGCGGAACCTCGGCCGCAGGGGGCGGCGGGCACTGCAGGACCGTGGCGGCCTCACCCGCGGCCGCGCCTGATCGCGAAGCTGCCGGGGCCTGACCCCGCGGCGCGGCGCAGCCGGCCGCCACCAGGAGCAGCGCCAGCGCGGCACAGCGACGCAGAACCGGGCTAGATTCGCGCTCCGACTCCCCCGAGGGCCCGCCGCTGCGGGCCGCGATGACTGGAAGGCACATGGGCTGGATACTGCTCGAGGCGGCCGTCGCGCTGGCGATCGGCCTGTTCATCGTCTGGTGGACATGGCCGCGCAAGAAGCGCGGGCCGCCGCCCGATGGCAAGGATCAGTGAAGCGTGCGCGGCATGGACAGCATGAATTCCGGGATGGGCGCCTCGAAGGAGGTGCCGTCCTCGGCCACCATCTGGTAGCTGCCGCGCATGGTGCCCACCGGCGTGGCGATGGCCGCGCCGCTGGAGTACTGGAAGCTCTGGCCCGGCGCGAGCATGGGCTGCTCGCCCACCACGCCCAGGCCGCGCACCTCCTGCACCTGGTTGTCCGAGTCGGTGATGATCCAGTGGCGGCTGATCAGCCTCGCCGGCACCCAGCCGGTGTTGACGATGCTGATGGTGTAGGCGAACACGTAGCGGCGGTCTTCCTCGTCCGACTGCTCGGGCACGAAGGAGGCGCGCGCGGTGACGGTGATGTTGTAGCGCTTCGGTTCTTCCATGGTGCTATTGCAACCGAAATCGCCGCCCCCCTCAAGCGCGGGTCGCCACGCGGGTAGAATTCCGGGCCTTTCCGCCGCCCCGGACGCCACCGCCGTGCACCGCATCGCCCCCAGCATCCTGTCCGCCGACTTCGCCCGCCTCGGCGAGGAGGTGCGCAACGTCGTCGCCGCGGGCGCCGACGTGGTGCACTTCGACGTGATGGACAACCACTACGTGCCCAACCTCACCGTGGGGCCGCTGGTGTGCGAGGCGATCCGCCCGCACGTGACCGTGCCCATCGACGTGCACCTGATGGTGAGGCCCGTGGACCGCATCGTGCCGGACTTCGCCAAGGCGGGCGCGAACATCATCAGCTTCCACCCCGAGGCCTCGGAGCACGTGGACCGCACGCTCTCCCTGATCCGCGACTGCGGCTGCAGGGCCGGCCTGGTGTTCAACCCCGCCACGCCGCTGCATCACCTCGATCACGTGATGGACAAGCTGGACCTGGTGCTGATCATGTCCGTGAACCCGGGCTTCGGCGGCCAGAAGTTCATCCCCCGGGCCCTGGACAAGCTGCGGGAAGTGCGCCGGCGCATCGACGCATCGGGCCGCGACATCTGGCTCGAGGTGGATGGCGGCGTGAAGGTGGACAACATCGCCGAGATCGCCCGCGCCGGCGCCGACACCTTCGTGGCGGGCTCGGCCATCTTCTCCACGCCCGACTATGGCGCCACCATCGCCGCCATGCGCGCAGAACTGGCGCGGGCGCGGACATGAACGGGTTCGCATCCGCTGCCGTCGTGGAGGCGGTGGCCTTCGACCTCGACGGCACGCTGGTGGATTCGCTTCCCGACATCGCCGACGCCGCCGAGGCCATGCTCGCCGACCTGGGGCGTCCGGGCGCGGGCGAGGCGAGCGTGCGCGCCTTCGTGGGCGACGGCGTCGCCCGTCTCGTGGAGCGCCTGCTGGCCGGTTCGCGCGACGGCGTTGCCGATCCCGCCGAATCGTCCCGCGCGCTCGAGATCTTCACCCGTCACTACGCCGCCAATGTGTGCCGGCGAAGCCGCCCCTTTCCGGGCGTGGTGGAGGGACTGGAGCGGCTGGCGGCCGCCGGCTTCGGGCTCGCGTGCGTGACCAACAAGCCCGAGCGCTTCGCCAGGCCGCTGCTGGCGGCGTTCGGCCTCGACCGTCGAATGGGCGTCCTGGTGGGTGGCGACACCCTGGCCGCCCGCAAGCCCGAGCCCGGGCCGCTGCTGCATGCCGCCGCGGTGCTTGGCGTGGCGCCGGCGTCGCTGCTGATGGTGGGTGACTCGGCCGTGGACGTGAACTGCGCCCGTGCCGCCGGCTGCCCCGTGGTCTGCGTGCCCTACGGCTATTCGCCCGACGCGCCGGTGGCCGCGCTGGGCGCGGATGCTATAGTTGCCGGCATCGATGAACTGGCCTCGGCACTCTGCCGGGCCCGCACCCCTCCCGTCCCTGCCACATGAGCTTCGTCTCTCCGGAACCCGGCACCGTGATCACGGCGACCCTTCGCTGGCGCCCCTGGCGCAGCTAGTCGCCCTGCGCGTGCGCGAGCGTCGCGCCGCGTCCTGCCTCACCGCCGTACCGGAAGCAGCCACGGAGTCGTCATGGATCCCCAGCAATTCGAGCAGTTCGCCCGCCAGGGCTTCAATCGCGTGCCGCTGGTGCTCGAGACCCTCGCCGATCTCGACACGCCGCTGTCGGCCTACCTGAAGCTCGCCAACCGTCCCTACTCGTACCTGCTGGAGTCGGTGCAGGGCGGCGAGCGCTTCGGCCGCTACTCCTTCATCGGCCTGCCCTCCGAGATCCGCTTCGAGGTGCGTGGCCACACCTGCACCGAGTGGCGCGGCAACACCCTGCTTTCCCAGAGCGAGCAGGACGACCCGCTGGAGTGGGTGCGCAGCCACCACGCGCGCTTCCGCGCCGCGCAGCTGCCCGGCCTGCCGCGCTTTGCCGGCGGCCTGGTGGGCTACTTCGCCTACGACACCGTGCGCTACATCGAGAAGCGGCTCGCCGCCACCGACAAGCCCGATGCGCTGGGCACGCCCGACATCCTGCTCATGCTCTCCGACCGCCTCGCGGTGGTGGACAACCTGTCGGGCAAGCTCTACCTGGTGGTGTACGTGGATCCGCGCGAGCCCGAAGCGTACGAGCGCGGCCGCGCCCAGCTCGACGTGCTGCACGCGGCGCTGCGCCAGCCGGTGAGCGTGCCGCCGGAGATGCCCGCGCCGCCATCCCAGGCGCAGAGCGAGTTCGCCGAGGACGCCTTCATGGAGGCGGTGGAGAAGGCCAAGCGCTACATCTTCGACGGCGACATCATGCAGGTGGTGCTGTCGCAGCGGTTGTCCCACCCGTACCCGGCCTCGCCGCTGGCGCTGTACCGGGCGCTGCGGGCGCTCAATCCCTCGCCCTACATGTTCTATTTCGACATGGGCGGCTTCCATGTGGTGGGCGCGAGCCCCGAGATCCTGGTGCGGCTGGAGAGCGGCACCGTGACGCTGCGGCCCATCGCCGGCACCCGCCCGCGCGGCGCCACCCGCGAGGAGGACCTGGCGCTGGAGAAGGACCTGCTGGCCGATCCCAAGGAGCGTGCCGAGCACGTGATGCTCATGGACCTGGGCCGCAACGACGTGGGCCGGGTGGCGCGCACCGGCAGCGTCAAGGTCACCGACAACATGGCCATCGAGCGCTACTCGCACGTCATGCACATCGTCTCGAACGTGGAGGGGCAGCTCAAGGAAGGGCTGGATGCCATTGCCGTGCTGCGCGCGGCCTTCCCAGCCGGCACCCTCTCGGGCGCGCCCAAGGTGCGGGCCATGGAGATCATCGACGAGCTCGAGCCCACCAAGCGCGGCATCTACGGCGGGGCGGTGGGCTACCTGGGTTTCAACGGCGACATGGACCTGGCCATCGCCATCCGTACTGCCGTGATCAAGGACGGCCGGCTGTTCGTGCAGGCTGGCGCGGGCATCGTGGCCGACTCGGTGCCGCAGTCGGAGTGGACCGAGACCCAGAACAAGGCGCGCGCGATCCTGCGCGCCGCGGAACTGGCGCAGGCGGGGCTGTCCCGCCGCGGCGCCTGAGGGGAGGACGCACGTGCTCCTCATGATCGACAACTACGACTCCTTCACCTACAACCTCGTGCAGTACCTGGGCGAGCTGGGCGAGGAGGTGCTGGTCCGCCGCAACGACGAGATCGGCCTCGATGAGGTGGAGTCGCTGGCGCCTGCGCGCATCGTCATCTCGCCGGGGCCGTGCACGCCAAGGGAAGCGGGCATCTCCGTGCCGCTGATCCGCCGCTTCGCCGGGCGCATCCCCATCCTGGGCGTGTGCCTCGGGCACCAGTCCATCGGCGAGGCCTTCGGCGGGAACATCGTGCACGCGAAGCAGCTCATGCACGGCAAGACCTCGCCCATCCACCACGAGGGCAAGGGCGTGTTCGCCGGGTTGCCCAGCCCCTTCACGGCCATCCGCTACCACTCGCTGGTGATCGACGGGCCCACGAAGCCCGACGTGCTCGAGGTGACCGCCTGGACCGAGGACGGCGAGATCATGGGCGTGCGCCACAAGTCGCTGCCGGTCGAGGGTGTGCAGTTCCACCCGGAGTCCATCCTCACCGAGCACGGCCACGCGCTGCTGAAGAACTTCCTCCAGGAGCACCGCCCGTGACGCCGCAGCAGGCGCTCCAGCGCGTCATCGAGCACCGCGAGATCTTCCACGAGGAGATGCTCTCGCTCATGCGCCAGATCATGGGCGGCGAGCTCTCGCCCGTGCTGATCGCCGCCATCGTCACGGGCCTGCGGGTCAAGAAGGAGACCATCGGCGAGATCGCCGCGGCCGCCCAGGTGATGCGCGAGTTCGCCACCCGCGTGCCGGTGCCCGACCACGCCAACCTGGTGGACACCTGCGGCACGGGCGGTGACGGTGCCCACACCTTCAACATCTCCACGGCGGCGGCCTTCGTGGCCGCGGCGGCCGGGGCCAAGGTGGCCAAGCACGGCGGCCGCTCGGTTTCCAGCAGCTCGGGCAGTGCCGACGTGCTCGAGGCGCTGGGTGCCCACATCGCGCTCTCGCCCGAGCAGGTGGCGCGCTGCATCGCCGAGGTGGGCGTGGGATTCATGTTCGCGCCTGCCCATCACGGCGCCATGAAGCACGCCGCGCCCGTGCGCAAGGAGCTGGGCGTGCGCACCCTGTTCAACATCCTGGGGCCGCTCACCAACCCCGCCGGCGCCCGCAACCAGGTGATGGGCGTGTTCCACCCCGACCTCGTGGGCATCCAGGCGCGGGTGCTGCAGCGCCTCGGGAGCCGGCACGTGATGGTGGTCTACGGCCTGGACGGCCTGGATGAGCTGTCCCTGTCGGGCGAGACCCTGGTGGCCGAGCTCAAGGACGGCGAGGTGCGCGAGTACGTGGTCACGCCCCAGGCCTTCGGGCTGGCGGGCGCGCCGTTGTCGGCCATCCGGGCCGACGATGCCGGCGCCTCGCGCGACATGGTGGTGGCAGCCCTGGCCGGCGAGCCGGGTCCCGCCGCCGACGTGGTGGCCTTCAACGCCGGCGCGGCCATCTATACCGCCGGGCTGGTGCCCAGCCACGAGGCGGGGGTGGCCCGGGCCCGCGAGGTGGCGGCTTCGGGGGCCGCCATGGCAAAGCTCGATGCCTTCGTGCGGTTCACGAAGTCGCTGGCGGGCTGAGGGCGCCATGGCCGCCGACATCCTGGAACGCATCCTGGCGGTCAAGCACGAGGAAGTGGCCGCCGCGCGCGCAAGGCGCAGCCAGGCCGATCTCGAACGCGACGCGGCCGCCCTGCCGCCGGCGCGTGGTTTCGCGGCGGCCTTGCGCGACAAGCTGGCAAAGGGCGACCCCGCCGTGATCGCCGAGATCAAGAAGGCCAGTCCCAGCAAGGGCCTGCTCCGGGCCAACTTCGATCCCCCTGCGATCGCGCGTAGCTATGCCACGCATGGCGCGGCGTGCCTGTCAGTGCTCACTGACCACCAGTTCTTCCAGGGCTCCCCCGAGTACCTTCAGGCCGCCCGCGCCGCCTGTGGCCTGCCGGTGTTGCGCAAGGACTTCATGGTGGACGAGTACCAGGTGGCCGAGGCGCGGGCCATGGGGGCGGACTGCATCCTGCTCATCGTGGCGGCGCTGGACCAGCCGCGGATGGTGGATCTGGAGCAGGCCGCGACCGCACTCGGGCTGGACGTACTGGTGGAGGTCCACGACGCCGACGAACTGGACCGGGCGCTGGAACTGACCACGCCATTGCTGGGCATCAACAACCGCAACCTGCGCACCTTCGAGACCCGGCTGGAGACCACCCTCGACCTGCTCGGCCGCATCCCCGGTGGCCGCGAAGTGATCACCGAGAGCGGCATCCTGGGCCCGCCCGACGTGGCACTGATGCGCGGTCGGGGCGTGAACGCCTTCCTGGTGGGCGAGGCGTTCATGCGCGCGGCCGACCCGGGCGAGGAGCTGGCGGCGCTGTTCTTCGGTACGTCCTCGGGCCGGGGCGATGCGCAGTAACCACAGTAGCGGTTTTCCTGTATCGCGCCGTTTCTGAGGTTTTCCAGCCAATCCCTTGTTTCAAGGGAAGATCAGTTCACCGCCGAGTTTGTTGCAACGCACCAGGTC
Organism: uncultured Rhodocyclaceae bacterium; assembly: GCA_964641005.1. Classification (GTDB taxonomy): domain Bacteria; phylum Pseudomonadota; class Gammaproteobacteria; order Burkholderiales. The sequence continues at coordinate 2,102 of CAZXJW010000048.1, read as the reverse complement.
AGGTGTTGCGAAAACACAACAAAACCCGCTGCGCCGGGATGTTTTCCTTGCTCCGCCGCTCTTGACCTCAGCACAATCCGCCCACTCTTCCTACCAGAAGAGATGGCAGTCACCGGTGCCCGCCCGGCCGGCAGTGAGAGCTCGGCGCCCGGCATCCATTCACGCATGAGGAGATGAGATGAAGATCAAGTATCTCGCCGTCGCTGTCGCTGCTGCCTTCGCGGCTCCCGTGGCCCAGGCCGACGTCACCATCGCCGGCACGTTCGCGCCCGGCATGCTGTATTCCAGCAACGGTGGCCAGAACACCGTCGCCGCCGGTTCCGGCCCGATGGGTACCGACCAGGCCGCCGCCCTCGGTGGCAACGGCAGCGTCAGCAGCTTCACTCCGGCCAACGCTTCCAACCGCTTCTCCATCACCAGCACCGAAGACATGGGCAACGGCATGACCGCCGGCGCCTTCGTCGACATTCGTGGTGCGGGCGGTGGCTTCGACAACTTCAACCAGACCACCACCTCCGGTCTGGCCGCCTTCCGCTACGGCGCCAACATCGGCGGCGGCTGGGGCCAGTTCGAGTTCGGCCGCAACTTCGCGCCCTACACCTGGACCATGATTAACAACGACCCGCACGGCGGCGCCATCTTCTTCGGCCCGTTCCAGGTGATGGGTCAGGCTGGCGGCCAGGCTCTGTGGCTGAACGGCGGCGGTACCGGGCATGCGTTCTTCCGCACCGGTACGGGCGCTCACTACTTCTCGCCCGACTTCAACGGCTTCTCGTTCAAGGCGTCGTACATGGTCGAAGGCACCAAGGCCGGCTCGACCCTGGCGGTGCCGAACGGCACGAAGGAAGTGAGCGAACTGGGCCTTTCTGCCGACTACGCGCCGGCCGACATGCCCTTCTACCTCGGCCTGGCCTACTCGAACCGCAAGAACGCCAACGGTGTTGCTCCCATGAGCGCCGCCTACGGCGTCGCTCAGACCCCTGGCGGCATCACCGGCTCCACCGACACCGTGATGCTCGGTGGTGGTGGCGTGAAGTTCGGTGACTTCAAGATCGGCCTCTGGGTCGAGCAGGTGAAGTACAAGACCGACGGCGTGACCGCCGGTCTGAGCGAGCTGAAGCGCACCGCCTTCTGGATTCCCGCCAACTACACGCTGCCCACGGGTACCCTCGGCGCCGCGTACATGATGGCCCAGGACCTGAAGGGTTCCAGCGCCAGCGCGGGCGGCTTCTCCGGCAACGACACGGGTGCCTCCGTGTTCCAGGTGTCGTACATCCACAACCTGAGCAAGCAGACTCAGCCGATCATCATGTGGCAGTACACCACCTCGGGCGACAAGGCTCTGTACGGCGCCGGCTACGGTGCCAACCAGAACCAGATCTTCCTGGGTCTGCAGCACAGCTTCTGATCCCCTCACCGGGAACAGTCGCAATGAAACGGGCGGCCTTCGGGCCGCCCGTTTTTTTTCCCGTGCCGCGAGGCGGGAAGCCGCCGATCGAGGTTTCAGCGTGCGTTCGCGACGCCCGTGATGCGACCGTCCGGTCCGAAGCTCACGGCGAGCCTGGGCCCCGAGGCCTGGCGGTAGGTCCATGTGAAGCCCTGGGGCTGCGCCGTGATGGAGTGCGGTTCCCCGAGCTGGTCCAGCGCCTCGCGTGCCGTCAGGCGTTCGGCCACGGCGCGCTCCACGTCCTGTCCGGTGCGAAGCGGCCGCGAGCCGGAAACGCTGCCCGCGGCATCGAACCGCACCACGAAGCTCTGCCCGTTGCGCCAGTCGCTGTACTCCCACACCTGCGCGCCCGTGGCATCGAAGCGGATGGCATTGGGAATGCCGAAGCGGTAGCGCACGCTCTCCTGGGTGCCCGCCTGGGGCAGCTCCGCGGCCACGCTCGAGGCGGCGACCGCCAGCAGGCCGGCGGTGCAGATGGCACGAACGCGGGCGTTCATCGCCCCGCTCCCCGGCAGCAGCCGTCGATGGGGTACTGACCCATGGACTTGAGCACGCCGTCGGGCCCGATCTGCGCCACCAGGCGGTAGGGCCGCGTGTTGCGGTACACCCGCCACTGCCAGTGGGCGTCGCCGCGGATGTAGTAGAGCTCGTTGGG
>CAZXJW010000047.1:0-15010 GCA_964641005.1 uncultured Rhodocyclaceae bacterium | reverse complement strand
GACGGAGGGCATCTTCAGCTACTGCGGCGTGAAGGTGAAGATCGACACCGACCGCTTCCTCGGCCCGGAGCAGGCCGCCGTGCGCGTGGACGGCGAGCAGGTGGGCCACGTCACCACCGCCGAGTACGGCTCGCAGATGCTGGCGCTGGGCGGCGTGCGCCACCTCACCGGCGGCTCCAAGCGCGAGGGGCGCGTCACCTGCGACGCGCTGGAGAGGCTCTGCAACCGCCAGGCCGTGGAGGTGAAGGTGGACGGCGGCAGCGCGGTGGTGATCCAGGCCGGCCGGCCGCCGGTGGTCGACGGCGAGACCGAGCAGCGCATGCGCGTGGGCTGCGGCTCGGCCACCATCGGGATGTTCGCAAAGCAGTGGCTCGGCCACGCCGACGAGGTGATCGTGGTGGACGACCACATCACCGGCGTGCTCACCGAGCACCAGGCCGGCCGCTTCCTGGGCATGCGCCCGGCGGGCGTGCAGGTGCGCGGCCGCAAGTCCACGCCGGGGCGCTACTTCCGCGTGGCCGAGCCCGGCCAGGGCTGGGGCGGCACCGACATCACCGACCCGCTGGACATCGTCGAGCGCATCGACCCCGGCAAGGCCTGGCCCGGCATGACGCTGCTCATGGTGTCCACCACGGGCGAGCAGGCCGCGTGGTTCGTGCTGGACGAGCAGCTGCGTCCGCGATCCGCCCCCCTGCCGGCGCCCATCGAGGCGGCCGTGTCGCGCATCGCCGAGAACTGCGAGCCCGCGCTTTGCACGGTGCTGTTCATGGGCGGCGCGGGCGGCAGCCTGCGTGCCGGCGTCACCGAGAACCCCGTGCGCCTGACGCGCTCGGTGAAGGACGCCCTCACCCGCGTCACCTGCGGTGGCGCCCCGGTGTACGTGTGGCCCGGCGGGGGCATCACCGTGATGGTGGACGTGCTGCGAATGCCCGAGCGCTCCTTCGGCTCCGTGCCCACGCCCGCGCTGGTGCTGCCCATCGAGTTCACCCTGCGGCGCGATCACTACGCGCAGCTCGGCGGCCACATGGACAGCATCGTGGAGCTGGGCGAGGTGCTGCGACGCGGACACCGCGCCGGCACCGACTGGCAGCCCGCCAATCCCTGGCCGCTCGCGCCATGAGCGGCGACGCCACCCGCACCTGCGCCAGGCGTCCCCGCGCTGCCCGCTGCGACGTTTCCAACGCGCTGCGCCGGCCATGACCGCGCACGCCGCTGCCGCACCGGCCGGCCGCGCCCCACGGTGGCCCCCCCCGCAGGTGGGCGCGCTTCCGGGCGGCCGCCTGCACCTGCAGCACGGCCCCATCGACCTGGTGATCGAGGCGCACGCCCCGGCGCGTGAGGTCGTGCAGCGGGCGCGTCACCGTGCCATCGCCCGCTTCGCCGACATCCTCGAGGGCCTGGTGGCCGAGCTGCCCCGGCTGCGCGCGCCCCTGGGCCGCACGCCACCGCGCCTGGAGGGCCCGGTGGCGCTGCGAATGCTCGCGGCGTGCTGGCCGCACCGGGGCACCTTCCTCACGCCCATGGCCGCCGTGGCCGGTGCCGTGGCCGACGAGGTGCTCGCCGCCATGACCCGCGATGGCGGGCTGGACCGCGCCTACGTGAACAACGGCGGCGACATCGCGCTGCACCTGGCGCCGGGCGAGGCGTTCGAAGTGGGCCTGGCCGACGTGCGCGACGGCCATCTGGAGGGCAGCATCGCCATCGACGCCGCCCTGCCGGTGCGTGGACTGGCCACCTCGGGATGGCGCGGCCGCTCGTTGTCGCTGGGCATCGCCGACGCAGTGACCGTGCTGGCCGCGGACGCCGCTGCCGCCGATGCGGCCGCCACGCTGGTGGCCAACGCCGTGAACGTGGATCATCCGGCCATCGGCCGGCTGCCTGCAGTGGAGGTGCGGCCCGACAGCGATCTCGGCGAACTTCCCGTCACGGTGGCAGTGGATCCACTGCCGCGGGAGGCCGTGCGCGAAGCGCTGGCGCGCGGTCTCGCGGAGGCGCGGCGGATGCGTGCCGCAGGACTCATCCATGCCGCCTGCCTGCGCCTGCAGGGAGAACTTCGCATCGAGGGCGCCGGCCCCTTCGCCGGCGACGCTTCAAGGGGAGAACCACAACCATGAGCGAGATCACCGCCACCAGCGTCATGGCCGAGGTCCATGGAACGTCGCACCTGCCGCCCGTGGAGGTGCGCAAGATCGTCACCATCGTGGAGGAGACCTTCCACGACGGCGGGCCGCGCGCTGCCACGCCGCACCGCAAGGCCGCAGTGGCGGCCGTGATCCGCAACCCCTACGCCGGCCATCATTTCGAGGTGATCGAGCCCTTCATGGAGGCGCTCAAGCCGCTCGGGCTGCAGATGGCCCGGCGGCTGGTGGACGCCCTCGGTGGCGACCCCGCGAGAGTCGAGGCCTATGGCAAGGGCACGGTGGTGGGCATCGGCGGCGAACTGGAGCACGGCGCGTTCTGGCACGTGCCCGGCGGCTACGGCATGCGCGAGGTGCTCGGCGGCGCGAAGGCGATCGTGCCCTCGTCCAAGAAGATCGGCGTGGCCGGCACGGCCATCGACATCCCCGTGCATCACATCAACGCCGCCTACGTGCGCAGTCACTTCGACGCCATGGAGGTCCGCGTGCAGGATGCGCCGCGCGCCGACGAGCTGATGCTGGTGCTGGTGATGACCGACGGGCCGCGCATCCACGCCCGCATGGGCGGGCTGAAGGCATCCGACATCAGCGTCGGGGATGGGCAGCGGTGAGGCGCCTCGCCGGCGCACTCGCCGCGCTGCTGCTGGGGCTCGCGCCGGCGCTCCAGGCCCAGCAGGGCGACGCCGCGCCGGCCGCCCGCGACCGCGAGGCGCTGCTGCGCAGCTTCGTGGAGGGCCAGTCCGGCTACCTGCCCTTCACCACCGAGCGGGCCGTGCCCTTCCTGATCCGAGCGGCGCTCGACCGCAAGCTCGAGGCAGCGGGCCGCGCAGCCGGCCTGGAGGAAGGCTGGGACCGCGAGGCCCCGGAGTGGCAGGCGGCGGACGGCCGTGCCGAGGTCATCAGCCACGAACTGGAGTCGGCCTTCGACATGCGCGCCACGCCGGAGGAGGCCCGCGCCCTGCTCGAGGGCGTGGCCGACGAGGACATGGAGACGCTGATCGGCTTCCAGCGCTCGCCCGTGGCGCTGCGACTGGTGCGGGCGACGGACCTGTCGCTCGCCGCGCTGCTGGTGTCGACGGTGGCGAATCAGCCCCTGCCCCCGGCCCTGGCCGCGGCCCGCGAGGCGCTGGAGATCGAGCTGGCCGACCGCAAGGCCGACGCCCGCATCACGCCCGAGGACCAGGCCGAGCTGCTGCGCATGCTCGACAAGCCCGTCTACGCGCGCGTGGTGCAGGCGGCGCGCCAGCGCCTGCAGGCCCGCCTGCAGGCCGACAATCCCATGAAGCGGCTCGACGGCCTGCTGGATCGCGAGGCGCAGTCGGCCATCGCGGCCTTCCGGCAGCGTCGCGGCCGGTGATCGCCCCCGGCACCGGCCGTGCACCCGGCGCCGGACCGCGCGTTGAAGGTCTTCCACACGGATCCCTGAACCCATGAAGCGCATCCTTGCCACCCTGCTGCTCTGCCTCGCCGCCGGCACCGCGCCGGCCCAGACCATCCGCATCGGCGAGATGAACTCCTACAAGGCCTTCCCCGCCTTCCTCGAGCCCTACCGCAAGGGCTGGCAGCTCGCCCTCGAGGAGGTGAACGCCGCGGGCGGCGTGAACGGCCGCAAGCTGGAAGTGATTTCCCGGGACGACAACGGCAATCCGGGCGACGCGGTGCGCGTGGCCGAGGAACTCGCCAGCCGCGAGCAGGCCGTGCTGCTCATGGGCGGCTTCGCCTCCAACGTGGGGCTCGCCGTGAGCGACTTCGCGAAGCAGCGCCGGATCGTGTTCCTGGCCGCCGAGCCGCTCACCGACAAGCTGGTGTGGGAGGGCGGCAACCGCTACACCTTCCGGCTGCGCGCCTCCACCTACATGCAGACGGCCATGCTCATCCCCGAGGCGGCGCGGCTGAAGAAGAAGCGCTGGGCGCTGGTCTATCCCAACTACGAGTACGGCCAGGCGGCCGCGGCGGCGTTCCGCAAGCTGCTCAAGGCGCGCCAGCCCGACGTGGAGTTCGTGGCCGAGCAGGCCCCGCCGCTGGGCAAGCTCGATGCGGGTGCCGTGGTGCAGGCGCTGGCGGCGGCGAAGCCCGACGCCATCTTCTCCGCGCTGTTCGGCCCGGACCTCTCGAAGTTCGTGCGGGAGGGCAACACCCGTGGCCTGTTCCGCGGCCGCGAGGTGGTGAACCTGCTGGCCGGCGAGCCCGAGTACCTCGACCCGCTCAAGGACGAGACCCCCGAGGGCTGGATCGTCACGGGCTACCCCTGGGCCGACATCGCCTCGCCGGAGCACCGGCGCTTCCTGGAGGCCTACCGCGCGCGCTGGAACGACTATCCCCGGCTGGGCTCGGTGGTGGGCTACTCGGCGCTGATGAGCGCTGCGGCGGCGCTCCGGAAGGCCGGCGACACCGACACCGAGAAGCTCGTGGCTGCCTTCAAGGGCCTGCCGGTGGAGACACCCTTCGGCCGCATCACCTACCGTGCGCTGGATCACCAGTCGACCATGGGCGCCTACGTGGGCCGGCTGGCGAGGAAGGACGGCCGCGGCGTGATGACCGACTGGGTGTACCGCGAGGGCATCGCCTACCTGCCGCCCGACGACGAAGTCCGCAGGCTGCGTCCCGCGGACTGATTTGGCGCGCGAAGGGCAGCGGCGGCGTGACAGAATAGCCGCCGATGACCTTCGCCGACCTGCTGGTCCAGCTCGTCAACGGGCTGGCCCAGGCCTCCACCCTGTTCCTGCTGGCCTCCGGCCTGTCGCTGATCTTCGGCGTCACCCGGGTGGTGAACTTCGCCCACGGGTCCTTCACCATGCTGGGCCTGTACGCGGGCATCGCCATCGCGGAGCGCATCGGCGGCGCGGCCGGGTTCTGGCTGGCGCTGCCGCTGGCGGCCGCGGCGGCGGGCGTGCTCGGCGCGATCGCGGAAGTGACGATCCTGCGGCGCGTGTACCGGGCGCCCGAGCTGTTCCAGCTGCTGGCCACCTTCGGCCTCGTGCTGGTGATCAAGGATGCCGCGCTGTGGACCTGGGGGCCGGAAGACATCTTCGGGCCGCGCGCGCCGGGCCTGTCGGGTTCGGTGGAGGTCGCCGGGCTCGCCGTGCCCACCTGGGACCTGTTCCTCATCGCGCTCGCGCCGCTGCTGCTGCTGGCGCTCAAGGCGCTGCTCGAGCGCACCCGCTGGGGCGTGCTGGTGCGCGCGGCCACCGAGGACCGCGAGATGGTGGGCGCGCTGGGCGTGAACCAGGCGTGGCTGTTCACGGGCGTGTTCGCCCTGGGCAGCGCCCTGGCGGGACTGGCCGGTGCGCTGCAGATGCCGCGCGAGCCCGCCAGCCTGGGGCTGGACCTGGTCACGGTCACGGATGCCTTCGTGGTGGTGGTGATCGGCGGCCTGGGCAGCCTGTGGGGCGCCTTCCTCGCGGCGGCCCTGGTGGGCGTGGTGAAGACGCTGTGCTTCGCGCTGGGCACGGTGGAACTGGGCGGCCTCGCGTTCAACTTCAGCAAGCTCACGCTGGTGGTGGAGTTCCTCCTGATGGCGCTCACGCTGGTGCTGCGGCCGTGGGGGCTGGCGGGCCGGCCGCCGCCGGGCACGCTGGAAAGCCCGGCGCTGGTGGAATGGGTGCGCGTGCCCGGCGCGCGCTTCGCCGCAGGCGCGCTTGCGGCGCTGCTGGTGGTGGCCGCGCTGCCGCTGGTGGCCGACGAGTACGCCGTGGTGCTGGCCACGGACATCGCCATCTTCGCGCTGTTCGCCGTCAGCCTGCATTTCCTGATGGGGCCGGGCGGCATGGCGCCCTTCGGCCACGCGGCCTTCTTCGGCGTGGGGGCCTACGCCGCGGGGCTGATGGCGCAGGCCGCGTGGCCCATGCCGTCGGCATTGCTGGTGGCGCTGCTGGCCGCGGCAGCCGCGGGGCTGGCGGTGGGCTGGTTCTGCGTGCGGTTGTCGGGCGTGTACCTGGCCATGCTCACGCTGGCCTTCGCCCAGATCGCCTGGTCGGTGGCCTTCCAGTGGGACGACGTCACCGGCGGCAGCAACGGGCTGGTGGGCATCCGCCCCGCCGCCTGGGCCGCCGACAAGGCCCGCTTCTACTGGCTGGTGCTCGGGTGCGGCGGCGTTGCGGTGGCGCTGCTGTGGCGGGTGCTGCAGGCGCCCTTCGGCTTCGCGCTGCGCGCAGCGCGGGACAACCCGCGCCGCGCCCAGGCCATCGGCATCGATGCGCGCCGCGTGCAGTGGCTCGCGTTCCCCGTTGCCGCAGCGGCTGCCGGGCTGGCCGGCGCGCTGTTCGCCTTTTCCAAGGGCAGCCTGTCGCCGGAGGCCATGGGCATCGCACGCTCGGTGGACGGCCTGGTGATGGTGCTGCTGGGCGGGCTGCACACGCTCGCGGGGCCGCTGGCCGGTGCGGCGCTGTTCACCTGGCTGCAGGACGAGATCATCCGGCGCACCGACTACTGGCGGCTGATCCTCGGCGTCACCATCCTGGTGCTGGTGATCGCCTTCCCGCGCGGCGTGGTGGGCAGCCTGCGCACGGCCTGGGAGGCGCGGCGATGACGGCGCTGCTCGAGACCGAGGGCCTGCGCAAACGCTTCGGCGGCGTGGCTGCCGTGAACGGCGTGGGCTTCAGTGTCGCCGCGGGCGAGCGCGTGGCGCTGATCGGCCCCAACGGCGCGGGCAAGAGCACCTGCTTCAACCTCGTGGGCGGCCAGCTCGCGCCCGACGAGGGGCGTGTGCGCCTGGACGGCCGCGACGTCACCGGCACCTCGCCGCGCGGCCTGTTCCGTCTGGGCGTGGGTCGCACCTTCCAGGTGGCCGCGGCCTTTGCCTCCATGAGCGTGGCGGAGAACGTGCAACTGGCACTGCTGTCGCGCGCGGGGCGCGGCTTCGATCCGTTCGCCGATGCGTCCACCGCATGCCGCGCCGAGGCATGCGCGCTGCTGGCGCGCACGGGCCTCGACGCGCTGGCGCAGCGCCCCTGCGGACAGCTCGCCTACGGCGACGTGAAGCGCCTGGACCTCGCCATGGCGCTGGCCAACGCCCCGCGCCTGCTGCTCATGGACGAACCCACCGCGGGCATGGCGCCAGCGGAGCGCCACGCGCTCATGGACCTGGTATCCGGCATCGCCCGCGAGCAGGGCCTGGCGGTGCTGTTCACCGAGCACGACATGGACGTGGTGTTCGGCCACGCCGACCGCATCCTGGTGCTGGACCGCGGGCGGCTGATCGCCGCGGGCGATCCCGACGCCGTGCGCAACGATCCCGAGGTGAAGCGGCTCTACCTGGGTGAATCGGTGGAGGCCACGTCGTGAGTCCTTCCAGCGACCCGGCGACCGGACGAGGCGACGGGATGCCCGTGCCTGAATCGATGGCCGGCGGCGAAACGCCTAGGCCGACGGCCGAGTTGCTGATAGAAGCGCATGGCGTGGAGGCCTTCTACGGCCGCGCCCAGGCGCTGTTCGGCGTGTCGCTGGCGGTTCGGCGCGGCGAGGTGGTCGCCCTGCTGGGCCGCAACGGCGCGGGCAAGTCCACCACGCTCAAGGCGCTCATGGGCCTGGTGCCGCCTCGCGCCGGGGAGGTCCGCATCGCCGGCACGTCCGTGCGAGGCTGGACGCCCCATCGCATCTGCCGCCAGGGCCTGGGCTACGTGCCGGAGGAACGGCGCGTGTTCGCCGGCCTCACGGTACTGGAGAACCTGGAGGTGGGCCGCCGCCCGCCGCGCGCGGGCGTGCCCGCCTGGACGCCGCAGCGGCTGTTCGAGCTGTTCCCCAACCTCGGCCGCATGCGCGAGCGGCCTGGTGGCGCCATGTCCGGCGGCGAGCAGCAGATGCTCACCATCGCCCGCACGCTCATGGGCAATCCGCTGGCGGTGCTGCTGGACGAGCCCTCCGAGGGCCTGGCTCCGGTGATCGTGGCGGAGATGGCGCGTGTGGTACGCGAACTCAAGGCCGAGGGCCTCACCGTGCTGCTCTCCGAGCAGAACCTGCGTTTCGCGGAGGGAATCACGGACCGTGCGTACGTGATCGAGCAGGGGGTGATGCGGCATGAGGGGGACATGGCGCAGCTCCTGGAAGACGAAACGCTGCTCGCACGCTATCTTGCGATGTGAATTACGGTTCGAGAAAACCACAAGGCCCCTGGCGAGGGCCTTGCCTGCAAGCGGTGCGAGAGCCGTCAGCCTGCGCGCCGACGCCGGGCGGAAAACCCGAGAAGTGCGAGCCCCGCCCCCAGGAGGGCCCAGGTGCTCGGCTCGGGAATGGGCGTGACGCTGAAGCGGATGTTGTCGATAGCGGTGTTGTAGGCGCTGGGGCCCCACTGGATGCGGATCCCCTCGTCGCTGGTAAGCGCGAAGTTGAAGGTGGAGGAGGACACGCCGGAGATGGTGATCTTGCTAGCCGCCGAACCCAGGCTCCCCCCCTCGGCCAGCACGTCGCCAGACCCGTCCAGGATGCGGATGTAGGTCATCCTGTCTTGATTGGGCCAGGCGCCGAGCTGGAACCCGCTGAGGGTCACCTGCTGTCCGGGCGCCGGATCCAGAAAGATCTCGGCAGTACCAGCTAAGTCGCCGTTTCCGCCCCAGGCCACACCCCGCAGCTCGCTGTAATCGGCGTCCCACCAGGAAAGACGGCGGTCGGAGATGGGATCCCCGACCAGGCGGTCGTAACGGACGTCGACGATGCCAGCGACGTCACCATAGGTGTCCACGATCAAGTCGTTGTTGCCGCACTTGCCATTGAGGCTGTCACAGATATTTCCCGAAAAATCAAGAACGTAATCGATAGCCGCGGCGGGCAGCGAGAAGGCCGACGCAACCAGGAGAAGCGCGACAGAAAGAATGCGAGTCATGGCAATGGTCTCCCGAAAGCGGTCGTCGGAGTGACGATCAGGAATGTGGATTTCTTCTTCCAAAAATGTATTGAAATGCGAGCTTTTGCGCAATCACTTTCGTCGCAAGTTTGGCGGAAATGTGCCGTGCGGCTGACCATGCGCAGCCGGTACACTCGCCGATCATGATCACCGGTATCGATGTGGGAGGCACGTTCACCGACCTCGTAATGTGGGATTCCGCCCGCGCCTGCATCGAAGTCGCCAAAGTACCCACTACGCCTGCCAACCAGGCCGAGGGGGTCCTCGCCGTGCTGGCCGCCGCTGGCGTCGACCCCTCTGCCCTCGACGCCATCATCCACGGCACCACCGCCACCACCAACGCGCTGCTGGAGCGCAAGCTCGCCCCCGTGGGCCTGATCACCACGCGCGGCTTCCGCGACGTGCTGGAGCTGGGCCGGCGCACCCGGCCCACGCCCTACGGCCTGACGGGCCGCTTCGAGCCCCTCATCCCGCGCGAGCTCAGGCTCGAGGTGTCCGAGCGCACCAGCGCCGAGGGCGAGGTGCTGGTGCCCCTGGACGAGGCCGGCGTGGCGGAGGCCGCGCGCGCGCTGCTCGACGCCGGCTGCGAATCGGTGGTGATCCACTTCCTGCACAGCTACCGCGAACCGCGCCACGAACTGACCGCCGGCGAGATCGTGCGCCGTCTCTGGCCCAACGGCCACGTCACCCTGGGACACCAGGTGCTCTCCGAGTACCGGGAGTACGAGCGCGGCGTGGCCGCCGCCGTGAATGCCGCCGTGCAGCCGGTGCTGGAGCGCTACCTGGCGCGCCTCTCGGCGGGCCTGGCCGAGCGCGGCTTCTCACGCGAGCTTCTGGTGATGCAGGGCAACGGCGGCACCATCGCCGCGCGGCTCGCGCCGGAGCACGCGGTGAGCTCGGTGATGTCCGGCCCCGCCTCGGGCGTGATCGCCGCCGCGGCCACGGCCCGCGCCGCGGGCATCGCCCGGCTCATCACCTACGACATGGGCGGCACCTCCAGCGACGTGGCGCTGGTCGAGGGCGGCGAGCCGCGACTCACGGCCGAGCTGGAACTCGAGTACGGCATGCCCATCCACGTGCCGCTGGTGGATGTGCATTCCATCGGCGCGGGCGGCGGCTCCATCGCGCGGGTGGACGAGTCCGGAATGCTGCAGGTGGGGCCGCGCAGCGCCGGCGCGCGTCCCGGGCCCATCTGCTACGGGCGCGGCGGCACCGAGCCCACCATCACCGACGCCAATCTCGCGCTCGGGCGCCTCGATCCGCGCGGCCTGCTGGCGGTGGACGATCCGGTGAGCCTCGAGCACGTGCGCGAGGTGATCGGCCGGCGCATCGGCGCGCCCCTTGGCCTTGACGCGGATGCAGCTGCCGCGGCCATCCTGCGCATCGCCAACGACCGCATGGCCGGCGCGATCCGCATGGTGAGCCTGGCTCGCGGCCACGACCCGCGCGACTTCGCGCTGTTCGCCTTCGGCGGCGCCGGTCCGCTGCACGCCTGCGCCCTGGCGCGCGAGCTGGGCATCCCCACGGTGCTGGTGCCCGCGCGGCCCGGCCTCACCAATGCGCTGGGCTGCGCCGTGGCCGACCTTCGCCACGACTTCGTGCGCACGGTGAACCTGCCCGTGGCGGCGCTTCCCGGGGATCGCGTGCGCACCATCCTCGAGGCCCAGCGGGCGGAGGGCGAGGCCCTGCTGGCGGCCGAGGGCGTGGCCTTCGAGCGCACCGACTGTCTCTACGAGGCCGAGCTGCAGTTCCAGGGACAGAGCCACCTGCTGGCGATCCCGCTACCGGGCCCGGGCGTGACCCGTGCCGAACTGCACGACGCCTTCGCCGAGGCCTACTGGAACCGCTTCCAGGTGCGCCTGCCCGAGATCAGGCCCGTACTGGTGAACCTGCACACCGCCGTGATCGGCCGGCGCAAGCCGTTCCCGCTGGCACTCCTGGGCCGCGGCGAACCGCGTGCCACGCTGGACGACGCGCGCGTGGCCGTGCGGCGCGCCTGGTTCGAGGTCGGGGGCTGGCAGCAGACGCCCGTGTACCGGCGCGAATGGCTGCCGCTGGATGCTGCGATCGCCGGGCCGGCGATCGTGGAACAGCTCGACACCACGGTGGTGATCGAGCCGGGCGACAGGGCCGTTCGCGACGCACTCGGCAACCTGCGCGTGACGGTGGGATAGAAGCGTCGGGGCCGGCTCGCGCCGGCCCCGCCCGTCCTGCGGCTGCACGCCATGGCCTCCCGCGCGAGGCAACGGCGATCCGTCGCCCGCGCCCTTCAGGCGCCCACGCAGCTCGCCACGAACTGCTTGCGCTCCTCGCCGCGCAGCGCCTTGGCCTTGGCCTCGTCGTTGCAGACGCGGGTCTTCTCCTTGAGCGCCACGCGCGCCTGCTTCTCCTCGGGCGTGGCGGCGAGGCACTGGCTCATGAAGGCGCGGCGGTCGGCGCCCTTGAGCGTCTTCGCCTTGGCCTCGGCGCTGCAGGACTTCATCTTCTCCTGTTGGGTGGCGGCGGAGGCCGGCGTGGCGCCGAGCGCGGCGACGGAAGCGAAGATGGTTGCGATCAGGATGGTCTTCATGGCGGTTCTCCCTGTGAGGTCTCGAAGGATCGCGACGTGCGATCGAGGCCGAAGCTAGGCGGATCGCCGCCGCGGGCCGCGTCGACCCGGCACCCGCGCACTGGGCGCCACCGCCGGTAGCGCGCTGCCGCCCCCGGCCACGAAGGTGCCGATGGACGAGAGCCCGCATCGCCTCTGGCACCACTGGCCGCACCATGGACTGGACCCGAAGCGTCGGCCTCTACCGCGAGCGCACCGGCCCCGAATGGCTCGCCGAACCGATCGACGCCGCGACCGACCTCGCCTTCCTGGCTGCCGCCGCGCGGCCCGCTGCGCTGGCGCCCTTCGCACTCGCCGCAGCGACCTTCGCGGCGTCCATCACGCTTCGCAGCCTGGACATGGCGCTGCGCGACGCCTGGCCCGCCGGGACGCACTTCGCCTGGCACTGCCTGAACGCGGTGGTGCTGGCGAGCCTGGGCGCCGGGCTGGCGCGTCTCGGCGGGCGGGTCAGCCTTCCACACCGCCCGGGACGGGATCCCGGCGCCGCTTGACGCCCACGAACAGGTACCAGGGCACGCGCACGAAGGGCAGGTAGGGCACCGGCGCGCTGCGCTCGAGCAGCACGCGGGTGGCAAAGCGCGACTCGAGGTAGGGCAGGTGGTCCGGGCTGGGGAACACGCCGTCGCGGTCGAACCAGCCGCGCCAGAAGCTGCGCGCCAGCGGCCGGTGACGGGCGCGGCCGGGCGCAGGGTCGCGGCGCGAGACGTGGAAGTCCACCACGCCGATGACCCCACCGGGGGCGAGCATGCGCCATGCGTTGTCCACGGCCCGGAACCAGTCCGGGATCATGGTGAGGGAGTAGCTGAACATCACCGCGTGCACCTGCGCCTCGGGCTGCCAGGTGGTGGCGTCGGCCTCCACCACCCGCACGTTGGGCCAGGCGTCGGCGCGGCGCCGGGCCTGTTCCAGCAGCGGCGCGCACAGGTCCACCAGCCACACCGTCTCCAGGCCGGCGCGGCGCTCGCCGAGGAACTCCAGGTTGCGGCCCGTGCCGCCGCCGAGTTCCACCAGGCGCGTGCCGGGCGCGGGATCGAGCAGGTCCACCAGCTCGCGGCGCCCGTTGAGCAGCCGCTCGCGGAACCGGTCGTAGTCGCCTGCCTGCGGGCCGTAGAAGGCCGCCAGACGCTGGGCGTGGTCGCCGCCGCGGGGCTGGCCGCGCAGCAGGGAGAGCAGCACGCGCGCGTCGGCGAACACGTGCTCTCAGGCCGGCAGGTCGGCGATGTGGAAGCCCGCGTAGGTGTGCACGCGGTCCTGGCGGGTGAGCTCGCGCGCCCACTCGTCGTGGAAGCTCAGCAGCGACAGCAGCGGCACGGCGCCGCCGGCGGCCTCGACGCGAATGCGCTCCAGGTAGCGCGGCTTCGCGTGGGCGCTGCGGAACAGCGCCCGCGCCCCGGGCGTGGCGCGCTCCAGGATGTACTGCCACTCCTCTCGCAGCGCGTCGGGATGGTAGGAGCTCATCCAGTCCATGTGATCCAGCAGCACGAAGCGCGAGATGCGCTCGCGCGTGGCGCCCAGGAACTCGGTGACGGTGCAGGTGTGCGGCACCACCCGGTCCACGAGCCCGCCCTTGAGGGCCTCGAAGCCCGCCCGGGTGAGGTACTCGGGGCAGCACTTCCGGGTGTAGTGGCCGCGCAGGTAGACCTGCCAGAAGTAATTCGACGACACGGGCAGGTTGCGGAACACGTACTCGATGGCCTCGCGCACGTAGCCGCCCACGCCGTTGGCGTGCTGGGCCTGCACTTCCTTGCGCTGCGGGTGGGGCACGCCCAGCATGGACATGGTGAGCTGGCGGCCCAGCAGCCAGTTCATGTGGCGCGTCCACAGCAGCGACCGGATGCGCGCGTCGTAGATGTGGCGCTGCTCGTCGATGCCGGCGGCCTCGTAGAGATCGTGCACCGCGCGCGCCAGCGTGGGCCGCAACTTGAGATAGCCGCGCATGCCGCGCGCCACCATGCCCGACAGGCCGTGGTAGTAGAAGCTGCCCTTCTCCTCGCGGTGGGTGAACCAGCTGCCGTTGCGATCCCAGAAGGCGCGGCCGAAGTCCGACAGCTCGGTGCGCAGCGCGTCGCGGTAGAGCTCGGCGAAGCGCGGGTGGCGACCGCGGCCGAAGAGCTGGAAGAAGTCGTCGTGCCCCAGGCGGCGGATGCCGGCGAGCTTGAGCTCGAGCAGCGCGGTCTGGCGGGGATTGGCGTCCACGGCGTGCACCCGCGCCGGGCCGCACAGGGCGTAGTCCAGTGCATTGCAGCCGGCGCTGGTGATCACCAGCACCGTGTCGTCGGGACCGAGCTGCAGTGCCTGCCGGTCCACCGCGGGATCCTCCCAGCAGGTGTTGTAGACCAGGGAGCGGGAGTAGATCGCATCGAACACCTTCTGGTCGATGCGGTCGATCAGCGTCAGGTCATCGGGCTTCAGGGCCATCCCCTCGTCGCGCACGGGCGCGTCGGGGAGCCATGATGGGCGCTGAAGGTGACGACCCGATGACCTTCAGGTTCGCGTTTTGTTGCCGTCCGGCGGGCCGGAGGGGCCGGCGCGGAAGCTGGGGCAGGCGTACAGGTCGATGTCCATGCCGTTCTCCGGATAGCGGCCGCAGGCCAGCCGCTTCCAGAAGGCGGTGCCGTAGATGCGGCAGCGCGATTCCCCCTCGGGGCTCCAGTCCAGGAACACGCAGCGACGGTCGAGGCAGCAGTTTCCGCAGTGGGTGCATGCACCCGTGATGCGCTCCGGCGGTGGCAGCCGGGCCCGGGCATGGGCACGATAGCGGCTGGCCGCAGCCGAGCGAACCTGGCCGCGCAGGTGGCCCGCCGAGCGCAGCAGGGTCTGGGGATAGCGAACCGCGTAGCGCCAGTCGCGGGCGATCAGCGCCGCCACGAAGGGCGCGATGGGCAGCAGCAGGCCCATGGCGGCGGCCACGGACCAGTCCAGCCAGCCGGGACGGTGGACGTTCCTCATGGCGGGACTCTATCGCCCGCCGGCGGCAGCGCCAACCGTCCGGGGGGCATGGCCTTTCCGGCGCCACGGCGCGGGCCCCGTGCCCTCCAGCGCCCTTGGCCCTACACTTGCGCCATGAACGCCCCCGGCGCTGCCACCACGGCCCTCGACCCCATCACCCTGGCCGTGATCCAGAACGGCCTGCAGCAGGTCTGCAACGAGATGGACCTGGCCTTCGTGCGATCGGCCTTCAGCCCGGTGATCTCCGAGGCGCTGGACCGCTCCGACGGCATCTACCACCGCGACACCGGCGAGCTCATCGCCCAGGGCGAACTGGGCCTGCCGGTGTTCGTGGGCACCATGCAGTTCTCCACCCAGGCGGTGATCGAGCGCGCCCGCGACCTGGCGCCCGGCGACGTGTACATCGTCAACGACCCCTACCTGGGCGGCACGCACCTCATGGACGTGAAGTTCGTGAAGCCCTTCTTCCACGAGGGG
>CAZXJW010000046.1:0-15017 GCA_964641005.1 uncultured Rhodocyclaceae bacterium | reverse complement strand
GTAGAGAATCTGCAAGGCGGTGATCTCGTCGCGGTGTTCGGCGATGAAGGCTTCGAAGTTCTGCACGATACCTTGGGCGCGCTCGCGCGCAGCCTCGGAGAAGCCGGCTTCGAGCACGCGGTCCTGGGTGACAGTGTCGATCACCAATTCCTTCTGTTGCTTGAGCGTAAGGATCATTGTGCGCAACGCAGGACTGGACAGCGGCTTGACCGCCTCGCGCAACGCCGCCTCAGCCTCCTGCGGCGAGCGGTCTTCGCGCGGGTCCAGTGCCTGAACGATGCCGCGCGAGAGCTCCTTCAGCCCCAGGCCGCCGGCCTGCGTCAGCACCTTGGCGCGCTCGGCATCGGTTAGCTGAGCATCCAGCCGCGCCAGCCGCACGGCCACGCTGGAGAGCACCTCGGGCTCCACGTTGCCCAGGCTCACGGCCTGCAGCAGCGCGTCCAGCGGCACGCTCTTCTTCTGGTCCATCGGCCGGCTGTCGGTCTTGTCGCGCTCGCACACGCCCACGCAGTCCACGATGACGAAGTGGTCCTTGTGCACGTGCTCGCCGGGGTTCACGCCGCGCAGGTCGTCATCCTTGATCACGCGCACGCCGCGGCCTTTCATCTGCTCGAAAAAGCTGCGGCTCTTCACGCTGCGCATGAAGACCACGATCTCCACCGGCTTGATGTCGGTGCCGGTGGCGATCATGTCCACGGTGACGGCGATGCGCGGGTAGTAGCTGGTGCGGAAGGCCTTGATCAGGTCTTCGGGCTTGCTGCCCGTGGTGCGGTAGGTGATCTTCTGCGCGAACTCGTTACCGCGGCCCCACTCCTCGCGCAGGATGCCCACGATGGCTTCGGCGTGGTTGTCATCCTTGGCGAAGACCAGCGTCTTGGGCAGCTCCTGCCGCTGCGGAAAGAGGTCGCTCTGCCAGCGATCGCGCAGCGTGCGGGCAATGGTGCGGATCTGGTCGGGCGTCTGCACGCTGCGGTCCAGCTCTTCGGGCGCGTACTCGAAGTCGTCGTCCAGCTGCCAATCGCGTCGGGCACGGGTGGGCTTGTCCAGCACCTGCAGCCAGTAGCCGGCTTCCACCTTGCTGCCGGCGTCGGTCACCTCCGTCCTGATGCGGTACACGTCGTAGTTCACGTTCACGCCGTCGGCCACCGCCTGCGGGTGGCCGTACTCCATCACCAGGTTCTGGTTGAAGAAGCCGAAGGTCTGCTTGTTGGGCGTGGCGGTCAGGCCGATCAGGTAGGCGTCGAAGTACTCCAGCACTTGGCGCCACAGGTTGTAGATGGAGCGGTGCGCCTCGTCGGTGACGATGATGTCGAAGGTCTCGATGGGGAAGGCGGGGTTGTAGTCGATGGGCTCCGGTTCCCGGAACAGGCTCTCCACGCGGTCGGTGGATTCCTCGTCCGCCTCCTCCGGCAGCTCGCGGCCCTTCAGCATCGAGAAAATGCGCTGGATGGTGCAGATGCAGACGCGGGCGGTCTTGTCGAGGTTGTTGCTGGTGAGGTGCTGGACGATGAACTCCTCGCCGAACTTGTAGTTGTTCACGGGCGAGACGTACTGATCGAACTCCTTCTTGGTCTGCCGGCCCAGGTTGCCGCGGTCCACCAGGAACAGCACGCGCCGCGCGCCGGCGAACTTGATCAGCCGGTAGATGAAGCTGATGGCGGTGAAGGTCTTGCCGCTGCCGGTGGCCATCTGGATGAGGGCGCGGGGCTTGTTCTGCGCCAGGCTGGCTTCGAGGTTGCGGATGGCCTGGATCTGGGCGGGCCAGAGCTTGAAGTCGGCCCATTCGGTGGCCAGCGGGGGGAGAGTGCGCAGGCGGGTGAGGAAGGTGGAGGGGGTGTAGGGGAAGGGCTTCTCCTGGGCTATTGGCGTGGGAGAAATCCCCCCCGGCCCCCCTTCGTTGAAGGGGGGAGACAACCAGCCGGCGAGGGTTTCGGGGCGGTGGAAGGCGAAGGTGTTGCGGGCGCGGGGTTCGGGGTCGAGGTTGTTGGTGAAGTGGGTCTCGGCGCCGGTGGACTCGTACACGAAGGGCAGCGGGCGGTGCCAAGCGGGCAGGCTCGCGGGCAGGCCCTGGGCGTAGCGGGCCGACTGGATCTCCACGCCGGTGAGCGTGGCGCCCTGCTTCTTCGCCTCGATCACGCCGGCGGCCTTGCCGTCCACGTACAGCAGGTAGTCGGCGAAGCCCTGGCCACCCTCGAGCGGAAACTCGCGCAGCACCACGCCGCGGCCGGCGTGCAGGTCCGCCTGTGACACGTCCATTACCTTCCAGCCTGCCTGCAACAGCAGGTGGTCTATGGCTGCGCGTGCTTGTTGTTCGGAGCCCACCGCATCTCCCGTCTCCCGGGTCGATGCTAGCGAAAGCGCGCGGTCGTAGGAAAGGATTTACGCCCGGGGGGCGCCGGCTACCGCCGCTTCTGCCCCTCGATCTTCCACCCCGGCCCGTAGGGATTCGCCGGGCTGTCATACCGGTACGGATTCCCCGCCCCGTACGGGTTGTGGATGCTGTCCGGCGAATACGGGTTGCCGAACCGCCCATACGGATTGCTCACCGACTCGGGGTCGTACGGATTGGCGCTCAGCCGGCCGCGGTAGTTGCCCTGGCTGTCGTACAGCCGGGGCGCGTCGGTGGCGTAGGGGTTGGTGGCGGAGTACGGGCTGTACGGGCTGCCGTAGGGGCTGTACGGGTTGTTCAGGCCGTTGGGGGCATAGGGGCTGCCGGCGCCGTAGGGGTTGGCGATGGAGTCGGGCAGGTAGGGGTTGGCGGAGAGGCGGCCGAGGTCGTCGGCCTGCGCGGCGGTGGCCAGCGCGGCGGCGCACAGCAGGGCGGCAGCAGCAGGGCGGGGGAACGGCGGCATGGTCACCTCCTCGGCGGGATCACGCGGTGCAGGGTGCTCCCGGCGGTGGGTCAGGGGATGAGCCTGCGGCGCCTTCGGGTCGCTTCGGGTCGTACACTCGCCGGCATTTCCTTCCCGACGCCCGCGCACCATGCGATTCCTCTTCCTCTGTCTGCTGGCCCTGCTCGGCGGTTCCCTGCACGCCGCCCCCCTCGACGGCACCTGGCAGCTCGACACCGCCCAGGGCGGCCTGGTGGCCACGCTCACCATCCAGGGCAAGGCGCTCACCGGCAGCATCGCGGTGAACGGGCGGCCCTCGGTGATCACGCTCACCGGCACGCTGCGCACGCCCGAGTCCGCCACCGGCGTGGCCACCTCGGACGACGGCACGGGGCGCTTCGAGGCGCGCGTGGACGGCGATGTGCTCGACCTGGTGCTCTCGCAGGAGGACGGGCCCAACCAGCGCGCGGCCACAGTGCCGCTGCAGTTCCGCCGCGCGCAGGCCGCCGTGCCACCGCCGGCCGCCTCCGCGGGCAAGCCCGCCGCGGCGCCGCGCGATGCCGGCGGCGACGCCCGGCTGGTGGGCACCTGGGAGTGGCAGGAGGTCATCACCTCGGGTGATGCCTCGTTCGCGCAGTCCGAGTGGCTGGAGTTTCGCGCCGACGGCACCTTCGCCTGGGGCAAGGGGCCGGCGGTGGCGGGCGGTGCGGGCTGGAGCTACGACGGCGGCGGCGCCAGCGGCGCGCAGATGATCGGGCGCTGGAAGGCGAAGGGCGGGGTGCTGTTCGCGCTGGGCGTGGACGGCAAGTGGGTGCGGGTGGGCGCGTACGGGATGACGGATGACCGGTCGACGATGCGCATCACGTACGAGGAGGGAAGGAAGCGGTTGTGGACGCGGCGGTGACTCAGAGAGAGAGTCGTGCCATGAACGCGTCTGGCGGAAGAATCGGGACGCTGAATCGGCCCTCCAGGGCCAGCAGGTCCTTGTCGCCACTCACGAGCCAGGCCGCCTTGCCTGCCAGCGCCAGCACCAGGAAGTCCACGTCCGCCGGGTCGCGACAGGGCGGGGTTCTCGGGCGACGTGCGGGCATCTGGACCACCTCGCACCAGGGCAGGTAGTCGCCCAGCAACTCCTCCTGTTCGGCCGCCGTGAGGCGGAACTTCGGGTATGCGAGTGCCCGGATCAGTTCGGTGGCGGTCTCCCGGGACACCAGCGGAGTTAACCGGGAGCGGCGCCATGCCGTGCGAAGGACCGCCGTGCGCGCGCCCCCAAACACCAGCGCGGAAAGAACGACGTTGGTGTCGAGGACCGCCCTCGGCAGCGACTTCACCCCCGCCGCGTCTTCTTGCCGGCGGGTTGGCGGGCCCACTTCACCGCGTCGGCGACATCCTGCTCGCCGAGGCCGAGTTCGGCGAGCTTCGCGCGGACCGCATCCGCGCGCTGGATGCGAACGGGCGTGAGGATGAGCTGTCCGTCGCGCGCCTCCACCTCGAAGTAATCGGCGGGGCCAATGGCGGCAGTGGCTGCCTTGGGCAGGGTGAGCTGGTTCTTGGAGGTGAGCTTGGCGAGCATGGCGTACGGGCGGAAGTAAGGAATCCTTACTCTACGACTTTTCCGGCGGCGCGGAAAGCGGCGGTTTGCGCGCCAGCCACCGGTCCAGCTTGCTCGCGAAGGCCTGCCGGTCCGCCTGGCTGAAGGCCGGCGGGCCGCCGGTGTCCAGGCCGCTGGCGCGCAGCTGGTCCATGGCGTTGCGCATGTCCAGCAGGCTGCGCACGTTGTTGGCGGTGTACTCCTCGCCGCGCGGGCTCAGCGCCGCGGCGCCCTTCTCGACCACGGCGGCGGCCAGCGGGATGTCGGCGGTGATCACCATGTCGCCCGCGCGGGCGGCATCGGCGATGTGGTTGTCAGCCACGTCGAAGCCGCGCGGCACCTGCACCATTCGGATCCACGGCGAGCGCGGCACGGTGAGCCACTGGTTGGCCACCAGGATGAGCGGCGTGCGGGTGCGCTCGGCGGCGCGGTAGAGGATGTCCTTCACGACTGCCGGGCAGGCGTCGGCGTCCACCCAGATGCGGGGGCCGGGGTCGGTCACCGCGAAAACCCCTTGCGAAGGTGTTTTCTGGGGTTCAATCGACGCGCGCGTGCAGGGCGATGCGGTTGCCTTCGGAATCCTCGATCTCGGCCACGAAGCCGTTCTCGCCGATGGACTTCTTCTCGTAGAGCACCTTCGCGCCGAGCTTCGTGGCGCGCGCCAGCACGGCGTCGATGTCGGGCACCGAGAAGTAGAGCACCGGGCCGGCCTTGCCCGGGACGTAGACGTCGCCTTTGGCCAGCGCGCCGCCGGCGCCGGGAGCGTCGGGGTCGAGGGGAAACAGCGCCATGTCGTAGCCGTCGATGACGGTGCGTTCGAGGTCGACCTCGAACACCGCGGTGTAGAAGCGCACGGCGCGGTCGAGGTCGGTGACGGGGATCTCGAAGTATCCCACTGCGTTCGGCTTGGGAGTGGTCACGGGCTTGGGGGGTGGTGTCGGTTCGGCCGCCTCGCGCGGAGCGCATGCGGCGAGGCACAGGCACAGGGTTGCAGTCAGCAGTGTTCGCACGGACGGGAGCCTAGCGACGCGTCATTGCAGGCGCAATGCGCCGAAAAAACCCCTTGCGAAGGTGTTTTCCAGTCGGGGTCCGTCACCGAGAAAACCCCTTGCGAAGGTGTTTTCCAGTAATCCCCTTCGCAAGGGGTTTTTTCGGGGTCACTCCTCGGCTTCGGCCACGAGCTCGATCTGCTCGCCCTGGAAGTCCACGCGCTGGCCGGGGCGCAGCTTGGCGCGCTTGCGCGACTCGGGCTGGCCGTCGACGGTGACCAGGCCGGCTTCCACGGCGGCGTGGGCGGCGCCGCCGGAGGGCGCGAGGCCGGTGGCCTTGAGGAGCTGGTCGAGCTGGATGTAGTCGCCGCGGATGGCGAAGCGGGTGGGCATGGGATTGGGCAGGGAAACGTCGCCGGTCAGGCGAGGGCAACGATCTGGTTCAGCACCAGTCGCGCCTCCTCGAACACCGCGTCCGCCACACGCTTCATCGGGTGCGGCTTCGCATGGCGAGCACGCCAGTCGAAGGACTTGGGCTGGTGGCACAGGACGTACCCGACATCGCGGCGCGTGCGTGCGCCCGCTGCGCCGGCCACCACGGCGAAGGGATTGGTGGCGTTGTAGGGCGCGGTCGTCATGGGAAGGCCGATGACGATGCCGGTGAGTTCATTGAACGGCCGCGGCGACAGGACCAGCATGGGGTGAAAGTCGCGCATCTCGGAGCCCGCCTGGGGATTGCAGTCGATCCAGATCACCTCCTGGCGATCGGGTGCCCAGGACGCGCGGCCGGACGGCCCGCGGCGCGGCGGCCCTGCGCTCACCACCGCTCGGCACCCACCGGTGCGGAGGGCATCACTTCCCCGCCGTGCAGCTGAGGATCGAAGCGCGCCAGACGCTCATCCAGCGAAAGCGTCGCCGGAACTTCGGGCGTGATGATCACGCGGCCGTTCTCCGCCGACACACGAACGGTCTGGTTCTCGCGCAGCCCCGCCTCCCGCGCCACTGCCGCGGGAATGCGCACACCGAGGTTGTTGCCCCAGCGCTTGATGTCCAGCGTGGCCTCGGCCATGACCTTCTCTCGAGAGTTTAAACGTGTCTAAACATAACACGGCACGACGCCCCAGACCACCTCGCATCCCTCGTGGCAGGGCTCGCCGAGGTCGGACTCAAGGGTCAAAAAACCCCTTGCGACCCTGTTTTCTGGGATGGCGAAGCGGATGGGCACGGAAAACTCCTTGCGACCCCGTTTTCGGGAAAAACCCCTTGCGACCCTGTTTTCAGGTGGGGCGGGTGCGGGCGAAGGCGACGAACCAGTCCAGGGCCTGGGGGTTGGCCATCGAGTCGCGGTTGGCGGCCTTTTCCACGGGCTGGCCGAGCAGGATCTTCTTCACGGGCACTTCCATCTTCTTGCCGGAGATGGTGCGCGGCACCTCGGCGATGGCGTAGACGTCGTCGGGCACGTGGCGCGCCGAGAGCTGCGTGCGGATGGCGGACAGCAGCTGCTTCTTCAGCTCGCCGGGCACCTCCGTGGCGCCATCGCGCAGCACCACGAACAGCGCCATGAACGAGGGCTTGCCCAGGTACTCCAGGTCCACCACGAGCGAGTCGGCCACGGCGTCGAAGCCCTCCACCACGCGATACAGCTCGCTGGTGCCCATGCGGATGCCGTGGCGGTTGATGGTGGAATCCGAGCGGCCGTAGATCACGCCGGTCACCGACTCGGGGCGCTCGATCAGCTCGAGCCAGTCGCCGTGCTTCCAGACGTTGGGCCAGGTGTCGAAGTAACTCTCGAAGTAGCGCCGGCCGCCGGTGTCGCCCCAGAAGTACAGCGGCATGGAGGGGGCGGGCTCGGTGCACACCAGCTCGCCCACCTTGCCGATGACGGCGTTGCCGTCGTCGTCGAAGGCCTGCGTGGCGACGCCCAGCCCGCGGCACTGCATCTCGCCGGCGTACACGGGCAGCACCGGCGAGCAGGCCAGGAAGGCGGTGCCCGGGTCCGTGCCGCCGGCGATGCTCGCGAGCAGCACGTCCGGATGCACGTGCTCGTACACCCAGCGATAGCCCTCGGCCGTGAGCGGCGAGCCGGTGCTGCCCACCGTGCGCAGGCTGGAGAGGTCGAAGTGCGCGCGCGGCGAGTGGCCGGCCTTGATGCTCGCGGCGATGAAGGCGGGGCTGGTGCCGAAGAAGGTGACGCGCTCCTGCTCGGCCATGCGCCACAGCGGCGAGAGGTCGGGGTGCCCCGGATTGCCGTCGTACTGCACCACCGTGCAGCCGGCCAGCAGCGTGGACACCAGCAGGTTCCACATGATCCAGCTGGTGGACGAGAACCAGAAGAAGCGGTCGTCCTCGCCCACGTCGTAGTGCAGGCCGCGGCCCTTGGCGTTCTCCAGGATCACGCCGCCGTGACCGTGGACGATGGGCTTGGGCATGCCGGTGGTGCCGGAGGAATAGACGATCCACAGCGGATGGTCGAAGGGCACCGGCGTGAAGCGGGGCGCGGCGGGCATGGCCAGCGCCTCGGCGAAGGGCACCACCTTCACGGCACGCGCCCCCGACAGGTCGAGGCTCGCGCCCGCGTCGAGGTAGGGCACGAAGATCACCGCCTCGAGCGTGGGCAGCTTCTCCACCAGTTCGCTCACCACGGCGCGGCGGTCGAAGTCCTTGCCGCCGTAACGGTAGCCGTCCACCGCGAACAGCACCTTGGGCTCGATCTGCCGGAAGCGGTCGAGCACGCTGGTGGGGCCCATGTCCGGCGAGCAGCTCGACCAGATGGCGCCCAGGCTCGCGCCGGCGAGCAGCGCGGTCACGGTCTCCGGGATGTTGGGCATGTAGGACACCACGCGGTCGCCGGGCTTCACGCCCAGGCGCGCGAGCGTGGCGGTGAGCGCGCCCACGTTGGCGGCAAGCCGGGCCTGGCTCCATTCCATGCGCGGTCGCGTCTCGGAGTGGCAGATCACGGCGGGCCGCGTGGCGGCGTCCGGGCGCTGCGAGAGCAGCAGCGCGTGCTCGGCGTAGTTGAGCGTGGCGCCCTCGAACCACTTCGCGCCGGGCATCACGCGCCGGTCGAGCACGCGCGTGTAGGGCGAGTGCAGCCGGATGTCGAAGTGCTGCAGCACGGATTCCCAGAAGGTCTCCAGTTCGGTGACCGACCAGTTCCACAGGGCTTCGTAGTTGTCGAAACGCAGGCCGTGGCGCTGCTCGAGCCAGTGCACGAAGCGGGTGTGGCCAGCGCGCGCGATGCGCTCGGGCGAGGGGCGCCAGAGGGGGGTTGGATGGGGCATGGTCAGTGGGGGTCGACGTCCAGGAGGCGCGAAGGGTAGCGCACCGCAGCCGGCAACGCCGACTGGTGAGCCTTCCTCGCGACGCCCTAGTGCGGGTCGCCCGGGGGAAGCTCGATCGCGGGGGAGGTGTCCTCCGGGACCAGCTCGGTCGGCGTCAGGATGCGAAACGGCAGCGCCGGAGACCGCCGCCGCCGCAGCCGCAGCAGTTCCTTGTCGCGGGTGAGCAGCACGTGCGCCGGCGCCGCGGCGGCGAGCTCCAGGAACTTCTGGTCATCCGGATCGCGGCAGGATGGCAACGCACTCGCGTGCGGGGCGGGTGAATCGAGCAGGGTAGATGCGTCGAGCGCCCGCGCCAGCGCGGCGGCCTGTTCCTCGGGCGTGAGCGGAACCTTGCGGTTGCGCAGGGTGTAGCCCAGCACGCGCTCGAGTTCGGCCCGGCAGGGTTCGTCCATGAAGATCACCGCCGCGCCGTCCGCCACCACGTGGCGCAGCCGCACCACGGCCGGGTCGTAGAACACCAGCCAGTCGAGCCAGACGTTGGTGTCGAGCACCAGGCGCAGCACGGTCATGGTGCGGGAAGTGTAGGTGCTGGCGGACCGTACAATCCGCCCGTTGCCAATTCCCACCGGAGCGATCCATGACTTCCCAGACCACCCCCAGCGGCCTCGGCATCGAGGACACCGTCGTCGGCGACGGCGCCATGGCCGAGCGCGGCCAGTTCGTCACCGTGCACTACACGGGCTGGCTCACCAGCGGCGCGAAGTTCGATTCCAGCAAGGATCGCGACGACCCGTTCGAGTTCCATCTCGGCGCCGGGCAGGTGATCCGCGGCTGGGACGAGGGCGTGCAGGGGATGAAGGTGGGCGGCACCCGCAAGCTCACGATCCCGCCCGAGCTGGGCTACGGCGCGCGCGGCGCGGGTGGGGTGATCCCGCCGAATGCGACGCTGGTGTTCGAGGTGGAACTGCTGGCGGTGGGTTGACGGCTGCGGGGTCACGTCTCCTGTTGCTGCAGCGGGAGACCTGACCCGGGGTTTTCTGGCGCGCCCGACACGATTCGAACGTGCGACCCCAGCCTTCGGAGGGCTGTACTCTATCCAACTGAGCTACGGGCGCGTGGCAGGGCCGGAGTATAGCCCTTTGCCCGTGGCCGCTCCACGACCGTCCCGCCGCGCTTCCGCAGTGCAGCGACCCTCCCCTATAATCCGCCGTTTTCAAAGACTTGGCTCCTGAGGAACCCATGGCCGACGACCTTCACGTGGAAGCCCACGAATCCTTCATCAAGACGCCGAAGCAACTGGCGGTCGTGGTGTTTCTCGCCTTCGCGGTGCCCATCGCCATCATCGTGCTGCTCGCGCAGTACGTGACGGGCGGCCTGCACACCGACCCGGCCAAGAACACCGAGGATCTGGTGGCCGCACGCATCAAGCCCGTGGGCGAGGTGGTGCTGGGCGAAGCCCCGCCGCCGGCTGCGGCCCCGGCCGCCAAGGTCGCCGCCGGTCCGGCGGACGGCAAGGCCGTGTACGAGAAGGCCTGCGGCGCCTGTCACGGCGCGGGCGTGATGAACGCGCCGAAGTTCGGCGACAAGGGCGCCTGGAGCGCCCGCCTCGGCCAGGGCAAGGACACGCTCTACGAGCACGCCATCAAGGGCATCCGCGGCATGCCGGCCAAGGGCGGCAATGCCGCGCTGTCGGACGCCGAGGTGAAGGCGGCCGTGGACCACATGCTCGGGGCCGCGAAGTAACCCGCGCCACGAACTCAGGTCCGGCCGTGCCCCCCGGCCTCCACGGGGGCAGTCATCCCGAAACGGGGTCGCAAGGGGTTTTTCGCGCTGCGCGAAAAACCCCTTGCGACCCCGTTTTCCTGAAAACCCCTTGCGACCCTGTTTTCCGGCATGGCCACGTACGCGGTCGGTGACCTGCAGGGCTGCATGGCGCCGCTGCGGCGGCTGCTGGAGCAGCTGCCCTTCGAGCACGGGCGCGATCGGCTCTGGTTCACCGGCGACCTGGTGAACCGCGGGCCGCAGTCGCTCGAGACGCTGCGCTTCGTGCGCGAGCTGGGCGACACCGCGGTCACGGTGCTCGGCAACCACGACCTGCACCTGCTGGCAGTGTCCGAGGGTGCCGGCAGCATCCACAGGGGCGACACGCTCGCGGAGATCCTCGACGCACCCGACGCCGCGGAGCTGCTCGACTGGCTGCGCGGCCTGCCGCTGATGCACGTGGAAGGCGGCTTCGCGCTGGTCCATGCGGGGCTGCTCCCGCAGTGGACGGTGGCCCAGGCGCTGCAGCTCGCCGACGAGGTCCGCGAGATGCTGTGCGGACCGCGCTACCGCAAGTGGATCCACCACATGTACGGCAACCATCCCGATCGCTGGAGCGACGAGCTCGAGGGATGGGATCGCCTGCGGGTGATCGTCAACGCCATGACCCGGCTACGCATCTGCACCGCCGAGGGCGTCATGGAGTTCGCCCACAAGGGCGAGCTGGCCGACATCCCGCCGGGCTACATGCCCTGGTTCGACGTGCCCGGGCGGCGCAGCGGCTCGCACGTGATCGTGTGCGGGCACTGGTCGGCGCTCGGATACCGCAACGGGCCCGGCCTGATGGCCATCGACACGGGTTGCCTGTGGGGCCGGCAGCTCACCGCCGCGCGCCTCGAGGACCGGCAGGTGTGGCGGGTGCAGTGCCTCGAGGGCGGCGGCTGAGGCTGCGCGATCAGGCCGCCGCTTCCACCGGCCGCGCGCGGTCCGGCAGCGGCAATCCCAGGGCACCGGCCACGCTCGCCGCGGTCACCTGCGCGAGGTCGCGGCGGTGGCGGCCCACGGCGTGCACCGGCTCGCCGAAGTGCAGTTCAGCCTCCAGGAAAGGCCGCGCCGTGACACGCTTGGTGGATTCCCACAGCGACACGTCCTCCACGTAGGCCGGCGTGGGGTCGCGGCTTCCGTCGGGCCGCACGTAGCGGATCGCCACCGGCACCGCCCACCCGTGCACGTGCACCAGCGGCTGCAGCAGCGAGGCGTGGAAGGGCCGCACCTGCGAGCCGTCGGTGGTGGTTCCCTCGGGGAACACGGCGATGGCCTCGCCGCTGTTGAGCGCCTGCTCGACGGCGTCGTTGACGCGGGCGGTGTCGGTGCGCCGCGCCCGCTGCACGAACACCGTGCCCTGGCGCGACACCAGCCAGCCCACCACGGGCCAGTGGCGTATCTCCGACTTGGCGATGAAGCGGCAGTCCACGTGGGCACGCAGCACGTAGATGTCGAGCCAGGAGACGTGGTTCGAGAGCAGCATGTGCGGGGCGCCGGCCGGGAAGGCGTGCGGCTCGCCGTGCACTCGCACGCGCATGCGCACGATGCGCAGCAGCTTCCGCGACCACCACCGGAAACACGCGCGCCTGCCACGCACGCCGACGAAGGGGAACGCCACCGAGCTCAGCAGCAGCCCGACGGCGATGTGGAAGAAGAGGCGGCCGATCCGCCAGGTCTGTCGAAGTCGCTCAGTCAACCTTCACATGCTTCACGAAATGCCGCGCATACCGGCTGTCGAGCCGGGACATGGGCAGGAGCATGAGCAGGTCGGCCGTGTTGAAGTCGGGATCCCAGGCGGGTTCGCCGCACACCCAGGCGCCGCAGCGCACGTAGCCCTTGATCAGCGGCGGCACCGGCGCGTCGAGGGAGCCGTCGAGCCTGTCGAGCGGCAGCGGGCAGCGCGGGAACACGCGGTACTCGGCGGGGCTCATGCTCGAGTCCCTGAGGGCATTGTAGATGCTGGCCGCGCCGTGTCCACCATCGGCCATGCCGATGGAGGCGCAGCCCAGCAGGTACTCGTAGCCGTGAGCCTGCATGTACTCCGCCAGCCCCGCCCAGAGCAGCGCGATGGTGCCGCCGCTGCGGTACTCGGGATGCACGCAGGAGCGACCCACTTCCACGGCGCGCGCCCGCAGGTGCAGCAGCCGCGAGAGGTCGAACTCCGACTCGGAGTAGAAGCCGCCCAGGGACGCGGACACCGGGCCGGGCAGGATGCGATAGGTGCCCACCACCTCGCCCGAGTCGCCGTCGCGCACCAGCAGGTGCTCGCAGTGCGGATCGAAGTCGTCGCGGTCAACGCCGCGCTCCTGGGAAGGAAGCGTCGCGCCGAGTTCGTCGGCGAACACGCGCCAGCGCAGCTTCTGCGCTTCACGGACCTCGTGATCGGTGCGGGCCATGGCAACCGTGAGGCGGGGGCGCGCGGAGCGACCGCTTCGAACCTCGGGACGCAGCATGGAAACCTCCGTAGGGTCTTGATGACGCTACGGAAAGTATCCCCGGCCAATGACATGGCGGTTGCTGCGGAGTTAAGGATCGGTTAACGCGGGCACCACGATGGTGCCCTGCGAGGGGTGCATCACCCGCCGGCTTGACGTTCGCTGGCGGTTCCCGTCGCCGCGGGTCGCAAGCTGACCCGCGACGGCAGTCCGGGGCGGCCGGCTACCAGGGCGCCCCGCCGAAGCTCTCGCGGTACTTCGCCTCCAGGTCGGCGCGCGTGAAGCGGTGGTTCTGCGCGCCGCGGCGCGCGATCTTGAGCGCGCCGATGAGCGAGGCGATGCGACCGGTCACCTGCCAGTCCAGCCCGTTGACGATGCCGTAAAGCAGGCCGGCGCGATAGGCGTCGCCGCAGCCGGTGGGATCCACCACCGCCTCGGGCTTCACGGAGGGGATCTCGTGGCAGCGGCCGTTCTCGAACACCAGCGAGCCCTCGGCGCCGCGCGTGACCACGAAGGCCTTCACCTTGCGCGCGAGCGACTCCACGGACTCGCCGGTGCGCTCCTGCACCAGCTTCGCCTCGTAGTCGTTGACGCTCACGTAGCTCGCCTGGTCGATGAAGCGCAGCAGGTCGGCGCCGTCGAACAGTGGCAGGCCCTGGCCCGGATCGAAGATGAAGGGCACGCCGCCCTCGGCGAACTCCTCGGCGTGCTGGATCATGCCGTCGCGGCCGTCCGGGGCGACGATGCCCAGCTTCACGCCCTTCGCGTCGCCCACGTGGTTGAGGTGCGACTGCATCATCGCGCCCGGGTGGAAGGCGGTGATCTGGTTGTCGTCCAGGTCCGTGGTGATGAAGGCCTGCGCGGTGTAGCTGCCGGGCACCTCGCGCACGTGGGTGCGGGCGATGCCCAGCGCGTCCAGGCGCGCGGCGTACAGGCCGAAGTCCTCGCCCACCGTGGCCATCACCAGCGGCTCGCCGCCGAGCATCTTCAGCGAGTAGGCGATGTTGCCCGCGCAGCCGCCGAACTCGCGGCGCATGTCGGGCACCAGGAAGGACACGTTCAGGATGTGGATCTGGTCGGGCAGGATGTGGTTCTTGAACCGGTCCTGGAACACCATGATGGTGTCGTAGGCGACGGAACCGCAGATCAGCGTGGACATGGGCTTGGCCCCTGGCGTTGGAAGGAAGGTTTCAGCGGGTGGCGACGAACGGCCGGAAGCCCATGCGCTTCTCGATGGCCGCCACGGCCGCATCGGCGGCAGCGCGGTCGCGGTAGGGTCCGGCCTGCACGCGGAACAGGTTGTCGCGCGCGAACACCGACAGGCTCGCGACCACGCCCTCGAGCTCGAGCTGCATCTTGCCGGCGAAATCCTGGGCGCCGTCGGCGGCGTTGAAGGCGCCGAGCTGCACGTACAGGCCGCGGCCGGACGTGGCCACGGGCACCGCCGGCGCGGGCGGGGGCGGCGGAGCTCCCATGGGGCCGGGCAGCGGCGGGGCGTCGGCGGCGGTGGGGATGATGCTGGTCACCTCCACGGGGCCGCTGCCGTTGGCCACCAGGCCGAGCTTCCAGGCCGCCACGTACGAGAGGTCGATGACGCGGTCGCTGTGGAAGGGCCCGCGGTCGTTCACGCGCACCACCACCGAGCGGCCGTTGCGCACCGAGGTGACGCGCACGTAGCTCGGCAGCGGCAGCGTGGGGTGCGCGGCGGTCATGGCGTACATGTCGTAGGGCTCGCCGCTGGAGGTGGCGCGGCCGTGGTAGCGGCGGCCGTACCAGCTCGCCGTGCCGCGCACGTTGTATGGCGCGAGCTCGGTCATGGGCGTGTAGGTGCGGCCCATCACGGTGTAGGGGCGCAGGGTTCGGGGGTTGAGCGGCTCGCGCCGCGGCACCGCGTCGGGGATGGCGGCCAGGTTGTCGGGCGGGTTGTCGCCGGGGCCGTCGTCCAGGTAATAGCCGCCCGGGCGGCGGCCGGTGTCGGAGGGCGGCGGCGCAGGCTGTGCCGGCGACGCGCCCGGTGCGGGCCGCGCCTGGGTGGGCGGCGCTTGCGGCGCATCCTGCGTCGACATGAGCCGGATCGCCGCCGG